>JAOTUD010000102.1 GCA_029864065.1 Gammaproteobacteria bacterium
TTTAATTGATTTCCAGTGTTTGAGTTTCCGATTTACGATCTACGTCCGGGAATATCGCCACGATCGGGACATTAATTGCCGCTCTCCGCAGCCCTCGCGTGGCCTGTTTAACGCGCCGGCAGATCCCGTGGAAATCGCGATATCTGACTCCAGCCAGACTTCGAGCCGGTCGTGGTTGGCGCCAAAAAAAAGATCCTGCCAAAGCTGGGCAAGTCCTGGGACGAGAGCGGGAGGTTTGCGAAAACCTATGACCCTGTGATGCCTCCATCCTTGCGAGAGATCGCGAAGGAACAGTCAAACGGGACGGTGACTCCATCCCGGGGGGCGGGGAAGTTGGTGACGGTCGGATCTACATCACCGGGATGCTGGGTATTGACGAACATCCTGTGCCGATCCGGGGTTACGGTAACGTCGGCATCTTTCTGCGGCGAATCGATATCGATAAAGCGACCGCAAAAAGCCGACGATCGAATGTGATTATTTTTCTAAGTTCGCTTATATTCGACGCATGACAAGATTAATCGCCGTCGATCCCGAACTCGAGGACAACTACAACAACATGGCGCGGCGCTCCGATGCGCCCGAACTGTTGCAACGCTGGTCCGAACTGAGCGCGGACTACCGTCGCCGCGCCGACGCCGCGATCGATTGCGCCTACGGCAACGGCGCGCGCGAGCGCATGGATATATTCCGCTGCGGTGTCAGCCAGGCGCCTTTATTCGTCTACCTGCACGGCGGCTACTGGCAGCGCGGCGACAAGTCGATCTACAGCTTCGTCGCCGAGGCATTTAATGAGGCCGGGGTCGACGTCGCAATCATCGGCTACCCGCTTTGCCCGCAGGTGTCGATGACGCAGCTGTTCGACCGAATTGTGAAGGCGCTGGCCTGGCTGCATGGGCACGCGGCGAAACTCGGCGTCAGCGCCGATAGAATCAACCTGTCGGGTCACTCCGCCGGCGGGCACCTGACGGCGATGTGCCTGACCACGCGCTGGCAGGGCCTGGATCCCGGGTTGCCCGCCGACCTGGTCAAGACTGCGATCCCGCTGAGCGGCCTCTACCGGCTCGAACCGCTGCGGCACACGACGATCGCCGACGCGCTGAACCTGGGCGATGCCGAAACCGGGCGACTGAGCCCGTGCAACCTGGCCGTGGCTTACCCGTCACCGACGCTGATCGCGGTCGGCGGCGCCGAGAGCGGCGCATTCTTCAGCCAGGCCGACGACCTGATCGAGTCGTGGTCCGACGCAGGACTGGTGATGGCGAAATACATCGAGCCCGGGGCCGATCACTTCGACATCGTCGCCCGCCTTACCGATCCCGAGAGCGAAATGTTTCAGCGCGCCGTTGCCTGGCTGAGCTGAGACGTGGGCGCGGCACCCGGGGTTAAACTATATTTATTTGCACGACTCGAGATAAGCCTCGTAGGCGGCCATGAAGTTCGGCGAGATCCGGTGCAGCCGCTCGCGCTCGATCCTGCCCGAGCGAGTCAGGTAACTGTACGCAAATTCATATAGAGGCAACTCCATGCGGCGCGCGAAGTCGTCGTACCAGCGCGCCGAGGTATTGGCGGCGTCGACGATCTTGCGCGCAATCGGCTGGCGCAGCCGCTGAAAATCCTGCAGCGCGATATCCAGGCCTTCGCATTCCTTGAGCGCCTTGACCAGCGCAGTCGAATCCTCGAGCGCGAGCCGGGTGCCCGAGCCGATCGAAAAGTGCGCGGTATGCGCGGCGTCTCCCAGAATGACCCGCCTGCCCGCCACCCAGCGCTCGCACCAGAGCCGCGGAAACCGGCGCCACATCGATTTATTGGTCAACAGCGGCGCGCCGCCGAGCGCGTCGGCGAAAAGTTCCGCGCAGGCTCGAGCGCTTGCGCTTTCATCCATGTCGGCAAAACCGTAGGCGTCGAAACTCGCCGGGTTGCACTCGACGATAAAAGTGCTCATCGCGGGCGCATAGCGGTAGTGATGCGCGTTCAGCGGACCCAGCGGGCCGCGCACGAAGGTCTGCGTCAGCGTGTCGAACGCGCGCGGCGCGCCGAACCAGGCAAAGTGGTTGCCGAAATAATCCAGCGACGGCGCGAACGCGGACTCGTCGTAGTCGCGCAGGAGCGAATTGAGGCCATCGGCGCCGACCACCAGGTCGGCGTCGGCTTCCAGTTCCGCCGGCGCCTCCAGGCGATGATCGAAACGCATTTCGACCCCGACTTCGCGCGCGCGCTGTTGCAGGATTTCGAGCAGGCGCAAGCGCCCGATTGCGGCAAAACCGATACCGTCCAGCACCACGCGTTCGCCGGCTAGCGACAGCGTCATGTTGCGCCAGCGCTCCATCAGCGGCGTGATCAGCGCATGGGTTTCGGGGTCGTCGGCCTGCAGGAAATCGAGCGCCTGGTCGGAAAAGACGACGCCGAATCCGAAGGTGGCGTCGGCTGGATTTTGTTCGCTAACCCGCACTCGGGTATCCGGCATGGCCGACTTGATCAGAATTGCGGTGTACAGACCCGCCGGACCCGCGCCGATGATTTCGACTCGTTTCAGCGGGACCATAAATCGCTACCGTCTCCGCCCAGGCGGTGCTCGGTCGGATGCTGCAAGCTTCCCGCTTGCGCGGGAATGACGGCCGGAACGCAGCTAGCAAAGTTCATCACGCATCAAATACCCAGGTAACGGGCCTTCAACTCGTCGTCCCCGGTCAGCGCGTCGGAATCGCCTTCCCAGGCCACCTGCCCTTTCTCTATGATGAAATGCCGATCCGCAATATGCGCCAGTTCGTCGATATTCTTGTCGATCAGCAGGATCGTGAGCCCGGTCTGCTTGAGCTGCTCCAGCCGTCGCCAGATTTCCTGGCGGATCAGCGGCGCCAGCCCCTCGGTGGCCTCGTCCAGGATCAGCAGCCGCGGATTCAGCATCAGCGCCCGACCGATGGCAAGCATTTGCTGTTCGCCGCCCGAAAGCTGGCTGCCCTGGTTGCCGAGGCGCTCTTCGAGTCGCGGGAAAAAATCGAGCACCTTGCCGAGGGTCCATGGATCGTTGCTGCCAGCGTAGTTTGCCGCGGTCGCGATCAGGTTTTCGCGTACGCTCAGGTTCGGAAAAATCTGGCGGCCCTCGGGCACCAGCCCGATCCCGAGCTGGGCGACCTGGAAAGCGGGCTTGCCGTTGATCGCCTCGCCGTCGAACCTGATTTCACCGCTGCGACTCGTCAGCGTGCCCAGGATCGAACCCACCGTCGTCGTCTTACCCATGCCGTTGCGCCCGATCAGCGTCGTTACCTGCCCTTCCGCGCAGCGCAGACTCATGCCGAACAGCGCCTGGATGGTACCGTAAAAGGTTTCGACGCCAATCAGTTCAAGCATGACTGTCGCCCAGGTAGGCTCTTTGTACTTCGAGATTATTACGGATTGCCTCGACCGTGTCGGTGGCGATGATGTGGCCGTCGACCAGTACCGACAATTTGTCCGCCAGGCTAAACACCGCATCCATATCGTGCTCCACCAGCAAGATGGTCTTGTCGCCCCTGAGCCGGTTCAGGATTTCGACCATCATTGCGCCCTCTTCCTTACCCATGCCCGCCATCGGTTCGTCGAGCAGCAGCATGCGCGGTTTCATCGCGAGCGCCATCGCGACCTCGAGCTGACGCTGTTCGCCATGCGAGACGTTGGCGGCGACCCGGTCGGCGCGATCGTCGAGACCGACCTCGGCGAGGCTCGCCATCGCCGCATCCCGCATCTCGCGATCATCGCTGACCGGGGCCCAGAAGCGAAACGAGTGCCCGCCGGTGCCCTGCACCGCGAGCATGACGTTTTGCAGCAGCGTCATCGGCATCACCACGCTGGTGATCTGGAACGAACGCGCCAGCCCCTCGCGCGCGCGCCGCGCCATGCTGTAGTGAATAATGCTCTTGCCTCCGAATTCGATGTCGCCGCTATCCGGTTTGATCTGCCCCGACAGCTGCGCGAGCAGGGTGGTCTTGCCGGCACCGTTGGGACCGATGATGGCATGGATCTTGCCCTGCTCTACCGCCAGGTTGACATCGTCGGTCGCGTAGATGCCGCCGAAATGCTTGTTGAGACTCGAGACTTGCAGCAGATGCTCAGTCATGCTCGACTCGCTTGCGATCCAGCATACTCAGCCAGCCGTGAATCCCGCCCTTGCCGAACAGCACCAGCGCGACCAGCATGATGCCGAAAATCAGGTGCCAGTAAACCGTGATCGCCGACAATCCCTCCTCCAGAACCACGAACGCGAGCGTGCCGATAAGCGGTCCGAAGATGGACGCGACGCCGCCGATGATGACCATGAAAATCAGTTCGCCCGAACGCGCCCAGCTGATCATGTCGGGGCTGATGAAGCCGGCGAAGTTACCCAGCAGCATGCCGGCCAGGCTGCACAGCATGGCCGAAATCACGTAACAGGCCAGGCGATAGCGGTAGGTGTCGAAACCGAGCGCCTGCATGCGCGGTTCGTTGAACTTCGAGCCGACGATAACGCGGCCGAAGCGCGCGTGCACCAGGCGATTGATCAGGAACAGCGACAGCAGCATCAGGATAAAAATCCAGTAGTAGAGACTGGTCGCGCCATCCATGCTCATCCATTCGGGAAACTCGCTGCGCGCGTAGATCACGAGGCCGTCGTCGGCGCCGTACTCTTCGAGGCTGAGGAAAATAAAATACACCATCTGGCTGAAAGCCATCGTGATCATGATGAAATAAACGCCTTTGGTGCGCAGGCTGACCGCACCGGTTACCAGCGCAAACAGCCCGCTGACGCCAAGCGCGAGCGCCAGGTGCAGCCAGCCGTTATAAAGGTCGTAATAGGCGGGAATACCGACGCAATAGGCGCCGATGCCGATGTAGGCCGCATGCCCGAGGCTGACCATGCCGCCGTATCCGAGTATCAGGTTCAGGCTGATGACCGCGATCGCGAGGATCAGCCCGCGGCTCAGCAGGTCGAGATAAAACGGCTGCTCCATCCATTCGAACAGGAACGGCGCCAACGCCAGCACCGCCAACAGCGCCGCGTAGCACCAGGCGGATACGCTGCGCGGCACCATGCCCATCACTTTACACCCGCCGGCGGGAACAGCCCCTGCGGTCTGAACGCGAGTACTGCAGCCATCAGGATGTAGACCAGCATCGCCGACAGCGCCGGCGCCGCGGTCTCGGCATATGTCACCGGCATCACCAGGTTCAGCAGCAGGTCGAGGTAGGAACGGCTCAGGGTGTCGATCAGGCCGAGAATCATCGCCGCGTAGAATGCACCCTTGACCGAGCCGATGCCGCCGACAATGACGACCACGAAGGCGATGATGATAATATCGTTACCCATACCGATGCTGGCCTCGGTGATCGGCGCGATCAGCATGCCGGCGAAGCCGGCCATGGTGGCGCCGAGCGCGAAAACGATCAGGAACAGGCGGTTGATATTGACCCCGAGGGCCTCGACCATGGTCCGGTTCGACGCGCCCGCGCGAATCAGCATGCCGAGGCGGGTGCGCACCACCAGCACGTACAGCAATCCCGCCACCAGCAGTCCGCAGCCGATAATCAGCAGGCGGTAGCTCGGCAATACCAGGCTGCCGATACTGACCTGGCCGTTGAGACTGTCGGGCAGTGGAATCGCCATGCCCGAGGCGCCCCAGATGATGTGCACCAGGGTATCGAAAATCAGAATCAGCCCGAACGTGACCAGCACGTGGTCGAGGTGATCGGCGCGGTAGAGTTTACGCGCGATGAACCACTCGACCAGCGCACCGACCACGAAGACGCCGACCAGCCCGAGCAGAATCCCGAGCAGGAAAGACCCGGTTTTGGCGACCACCGTGCCGCAGAAGTAGGCGCCAATCATGTAGAAAGAACCGTGCGACAGGTTGATGAAATCCATGATGCCGAAAATCAGCGTCAGGCCGGACGCGAGCAGGAACAACAGCAGTCCGAGCTGCAATCCGTTCAGCAATTGGGTTATTAACAGGTTCCAGTCCATACAACCGGCCTAGAATATTGGATCGAAGGATAAAGGCGCCCGGTTCCCGCAGAAGCCGGGCGCCTCCGCTCAGATTACATCTTGCACTGGCTGGCGTAGGGATCCTGGTGGTTGGTCAGGACCGTTGACACGATCTTCGTGGTCCAGCGGCCCTGGTCGTCCGCGACCACTTCGCGCAGGTAGAAGTTCTGAATCGGCATGTGATTGTTGCCATAGCTGTAGCGGCCGCGCACCGAGTCGAAATCGGCCGCCTTAAGCGCCGCCCGCAATGCGTCCTTATCCTTCAGGTTACCGCCCACCTTCTCGACCGCGCTCTTGATCAGCATGATCGCATCGTAGGATTGCGCGCCGTAGAAAGACGGATACTTGCCGTATTTCTTCAGGTAATCGCCGACGAAGCGCTGGTTGGCGGCATTCAGTATGTCAGGCGACCATTCCTGGGTATTCCTCGATCCCAGCACACCGGACAGGCCGGCGGCCTGCAGCTTCGGCAGCGCGATCGAATCGACGGTGAACACCGAGTAGAGGTCCATCTGGCCCTGCAGGCCGGCCTGCTGGTACTGCTTGATGAAGGCGCCGCCGGCCTTGCCGGGGTAGAAGACGAATATGCCTTCCGCACCCGAGGCCTTGGCCTTGGCCAACTCAGCAGAAAAGTCGAGCTGCGCATCCGCGCCCCACTTGGTCATGTCCTTGCCCAGTATCTTGCCCTTGAAGGTGGACTCGACGCCGCGCACCATGTCCTTGCCGGCGGCATAGTTCGGCGCCATGACGTAGATCGACTTGACGCCTTTCTGGTTCAGGTGCTCGCCCAGCGCCATCGGGGTCTGATCGTTTTGCCAGGACGTCGAAAAGAAGTTCTTGTGGCAACGCTCGCCGGCCATCTGCGACGGACCGGCATTGGCGCTGATCAGGAACTTGTCCGCGTCTAGGACCGATTTGGCCGACGCCAGCAGCACGTGCGACCAGATGTAACCGACAACGAAATCGACATCGTCCTGCTTGACCAGCTTGTCGGTTTTCTGCTTGCCGACGTCGGGTTTGAAACCGTCGTCTTCCATGATCAGTTCGACGTCGAGGTTACCCATCTTGCCGCCGATGTGTTCCATCGCCAGCTCGACCGAGTTTTTCATGTCTTCACCGATGACGGCGGCCGGGGTCGTCAGTGTCGTGATAAACCCGATCTTTACGCTTGCGGCCTGCGCGAATCCGGTCGCGAAAATTGCGCTCGCGATCAGGGTTGCTCTAATTGTTTTGGTTAACATCATTGCTCTCCTCTGGAGTTGTTGTAGTAGTGGATGGCGCATGCCACCAGTTCTATCGTCAGGCATTTCCTGCCCATTTCAGTTTTGGCCGAATTCCAGCTATTCGATACCACGATACCTTATGGTTTCGGTTCCATTGGGAATCCCTGCATCATATGTAAAACCGCCTTTCGAATCTACGCGGCATTATATTTAATAATTCGCGGAAAAACCCGCCGCGTTTGCCGTCGCCCCCGAGGCGTTCGCAGCAATGAATCGGGAGGCGATACGGATCAGCTCCCGCGGCTGATCCCGATGCGGCGAGTGGCCGCAGTCGGGCAGTTCGGCGATTTGGGTATGCTCCACCCGCCTGGCTATGCCGTGTATCTGCCCAAGGGTACCATATTCGTCGTCAAGTCCCTGCAGCGCGAGCACGGGACAGCGAATAGCCTCGAGCACGTTTTCGATCGACCACTCGCGAAACGAGGGCTGCAACCAGATATCGTTCCAGCCCCAGAAGGCTGAATCGGGATCGGCGTGGTAGCGACCCAGGCGCTGCTTCAGCT
>JAOTUD010000103.1 GCA_029864065.1 Gammaproteobacteria bacterium
GCGCCGAAATATCCAGCACGTGCACGGCGTTGATCGGAAGCATGATACGTCCCACGCGCCGTTGATCGAACGCGAACAGGTTGTGCAGCATGGTGGCCTGGGATTCATGGATTTCGCCGTGCCGCTGGGAAGTCGCGACCAGGCCCTGGATTTCCGCACCCGTCAATACCTCGACATGGCTGACTTCGGCGACCTTGAGCAGGGACAGGATAGCGTTGGTGGTGCGGTTCAACACCCAGTTCAGCGGCCATACCAGCAGGTAGGAAAAATGCAGCGGAAAGGCGATCCAGATCGACACCGGCTCGGGCTTGCGAATTGCGAGGGTCTTCGGCACCTGTTCGCCGATGACGATATGCAGGGCCGAGAAAATCAGGAAACCGACGAGAAAGGCCGTGGTGTGCAACAGCTTCTCGGACATGCCGAATTCCCGGAACATGGGTTCGAGGATTGCCGCCACGGCGGGTTCGCCGACCCAGCCCAGTCCCAGCGATGCCATCGTAATGCCGAGCTGGCAGGCCGCCAGGTAAGGTTCGAGATTGGCCTGGATACGCATCGTCAACCTGGCCGCGGCGCTACCTTCGTTTGCCAGGCTTTCTATACGAAAGCCGCGCGCCTTGACCAGTGCGAATTCGGAGGCGACGTAAAAGCCGTTGGCGGCGAGTAAACCTACAATCGCCACGAAATTTGAAGCATTTTCCATTTTTGGTTTTCCGGGATACTAAACGGGAGGGCTAGATGACTAGACCGGTCGCATTGTACTTAAGTCACAGGATTTAGTCACAAAGGATTTAATTAGGAATTGCAGAGGCCGCGATGACTGTGGTAGAGGTTGAATTATCCAGATGATTCTCGCGTTATTTTCAGGGTCGCGTTGAAGCGGTTGTGGTAAGTCCAATCGCGGCAAGACAAATCCGTGGCATAAAAATAATGCATGATGTGACTTTTGTCCCGGATCTATCGTCTTAGACTCGAGGGGGCTTCAGTAATGACAGAAATTTCGGAAAACGATCAGGCGCGGCTGCGTGATTTATACCTGAAACAGGGCGGGCCGCAAAATATGGCTGCTACTGACAGTGCCGATGATGCTGTTCAATCTTTAGTCAGACGATCCAACCTGCAGACCGGCACGCGCGACTTGCTGACCCTGGGTGTCACATCGCTGTTCGCGCTGTTGCTGATTTTTTTTGCGCCCCTGGCCAGGCTTTCCGGAGCGGCCCTGGGTAAAACGTCGAAAGTCAAGGCTCGGCCGAAACACCGGATCGATCGATGACTGTCATAAGTATCAATTTCTGAACGGGGTAACAAGAAATGGAAAATATTAACCTATGGGGTGAAACCATCCTGACCATCATGACGACTTTATGGGGTAAGATCGCCGGATTTCTGCCTAACCTGGTCGGTGCGTTACTGCTGCTCGTCATCGGCTATTTCATCGCCAAGGCGATAAGCTTCGTACTGGCGAAGGGTCTCGACCGGGCCGGCTTCGACGACATCAGCGCGAAGGTCGGAATAGCCGATATCCTGAAAAAGGCGAGTGTCAAGCTGACCGCTTCCGACATCGTCGGCAGGATCATTTTCTGGATCATCCTTTTGACTTTCCTGATCACCGCCACCGAGGCGCTGGGCCTGCCGCGCATATCGGAAACGCTGGACGAATTCCTGCTGTACCTGCCCAAGGTAATCGGCGCAGCGCTGATTCTGATTATTGGCCTGTTCGTCGCGCATTTCGTGCGCGACCTGGTGCGCAGCGGTGCCGAGGGTATCGGTGTCGACTATGCCAAATCACTCGGTAACACGGCCTACGGAGTGCTGTTCGTGATCATCGTTTCGCTGGCGATAGGACAGCTTGAAATCAATACCGATTTGCTGGATACGGTGATTTCGATTCTGATCGCTGCGGTCGGAATTGCCATCGCCCTGTCGCTGGGACTGGGCACCCGGGAACTAGCCGCCAATATTCTTGCAGGTGTATATGCACGCGACCTGTACCAGGCTGGCGACGCCATCGAACTGGACGATATCGCGGGCACCCTGGAGCAGATCGGTACCGTGAAAACGCAGATAAAACTGAAAGACAAGAAAGTGGTATCGGTAGCCAACAACGTGTTGATCGATCAGCGCGTCACGGTAAAGAGCAAGTAAAGCCGGCCTCGTTATGCGTGGTGATGCTACTTGAAAACAGCGTCGCCACGCGTTGGCTAGCGGGACTTTGCAGTGGTTCAGGAGAAATCACAGCTCGACGACGCAGACCTTGTGGCGCGGGCGATGGAGGAACTGCCTTACGTAACCCGTTCCTACCAGGTGCTCGCCGGGCGCTATTATCCGTTGCTGTTGCGCTACTGTATAAACATGTTGCGTGAACAGGCGGAAGCGGAAGACGCATGCCAGGTTATTTTGCTTAAAGTGTTCAGAGGGCTGCCCCGGTTTCAGGGGCGTTCCAGCTTCAAAACCTGGCTTTTCAAGATAGCTGCAAATACCTGTTACAGCCAAATGCAGAAACTGAAACGGGAACGGGAGCGATTTGCGCGGTTGGACCGGGAGACTCTCGACAGTACCGTTGAAACCAACCCGACGAATTTTCAAACCTTGCGCAAGGATAAGTTCGAAAACATGATCGAAAGCCTGTCGGAACAGGAGCAACATTTGCTGGGCCTGCGTTTCCTCGGCGAACTGTCTCTCGATGAAATCGCCGAGATCATGGGAATGGGGCTTAGCGCTACCAAGATGCGCTTTTACCGGGCCCTGAAAAAGCTTGGACCGCAACTGGAACGCGACGAAATTGAATAAGGCTGGTTACGGCTGTTGCGTTATGCCGCGCAATTAAATCACGACTGAATAAAACGAATATTGGGTCGGTTGCCCGAGTTTTGCGATGAACGGGGATTTCGCGAAGCGCATCCGTGGACGGTCAAATGTCTCGATGCGGCGCGAAAACCTTACCGGAACCACGGCTTCGTGCTGACCGAGGAATATCACGGGGACCAGTAGGGGAACGAAGTCGTCGAGCAAAAGTTCGTAAGGACCGGTTGCATGTGAACGGAATACGTGAGGGAAACCTGGTGTTCAAATGCGAGAGAACCTGGATACGCGGTTCCCAGCCCAACTTCAAACGCCGGCCGGGCTAGAGAACAGCGCCAGTTTATGTGGACGCCGCGCCAGATTAGCAGGACCACTATCCGACAGTGTCGATTCAGCATTTTATTTCGAGATCGGCGTCGGTACCGGAATATCGAAATTAATAGTTTTTGGTCAGATCAAAAATTACTCCCACCGTAGAAGTTTTTGATCTGACCAAAAACTTGTACCTGTTCATGCAGATGCTCGCTGCGCTTAAATATCCGGGTGCAGATGTGACCAGGGCATGGATTTCTCGATGGCGGCGGCGATGCGCAAGGCGAGGGCGTCGTCCCAGCGTCGCGCCACGACCTGCGTCGCCGTGGGCAGCCCGTTGGCGAAACCGGATGGCACGGAAATCGCGGGGCACTGAGCCGTGTAATTGAACTGCGCGGTCATGTCCATGCACTCGAGCAGGCCCTGTTCGTTGACCTGGTCGAAATCCCAGTCGCGCATTTCTACCGGTGGGGCGGTAATCGCCATGGTCGGGCACAGCAGGGCGTGGTGATCTTCCAGCACCGCTCCCAGTTTGCGCCAGTAGCGGGTGCGTTCGAACTCCCACTGCCGCGCGCTGACCGCATCGGTTTGCAGACCCGTTTCGATCAGCCTTACCAGGCCCTCGCTCATGCGCTCGCGGTTTTCATCCAGCGGAACGTCGGTGAGCTGCCGATAAGCGGCCGCCATGAAGATAGCCCAGCTGCCGTTCCACAGATCGATAATGCGCGCGTCCCAGCCCAGGTTAACCTCCTCGATAATGGCCCCTGCCTCCCTCAGGGCATTTGCCGTACTGCGCAGGTTGGCCTCGACATCCGCATCGACCGCGCAAAATCCGAGGGTAACGTCGAGCGCAAACTTCATGCCCTCTACGTTCCCGGACGGCGGGAAATCCAGCTTGCAGCGCGGTAGCGACTGGATGTCTGCAGGATGCTCGCCCTGCACGATATCGAGAAAAAGCGTCGCATCGCCGACGCTGCGCGCCAGGGGGCCGAAATGCGAAATATTGCAGTAGGCCGTATCGATGATATCCATCGGAATACGGCCCAGCGACGGTTTGAGGCCGACGATACCGCACAGGGCGGCGGGTATACGCACGCTGCCGCCCATGTCGGTGCCCTCGGCGATCGGCACGCAACCCGAGGCTACGGCGGCCCCCGACCCGCCCGACGAGCCGCCGGGTGTGCGCGCCGTATTCCAGGGATTGCGGGTGATCCCCCACAGCGGTGAATCGGTAAATCCCGAGGTGGCAAACTCCGGCGTGGTGGTCTTGCCTACCATGATCGCGCCGGCCGCTTCGAGCCGCTGGACCAGCACCGGATCCCAGTCGGGCACCCAGTTTTCCAGCAGCCTGGAACCGCGTGTCGTCACCTTGCCCCTGGTCGGCGTAAAGTCCTTGATCGCGAGTGGAATACCTTCGAGCGGACGAGCGCTGCCTGATGCGAATGCCTGCTCTGCGGCCCTGGCCTTCGCCAGCGCTTCTTCCGGGTAAGTAAAGCAAAAGCAGTTGAGCGCCGGATTCACCTCGTCGATTCGATCCAGGGAATTCTGTATTACCTCTAGTGGTGAAACTTCCCTGCTGCGGTATTTGCGAGCCAGTTCGGTGGCGGGTGTATAACAAAGATCGAGATCGGCCATGTTGACTATGCTGTCGATTCAACGAGAAATTCGCATTCTATTCTGATGTTGGTGGAAATGTAATGCTCTTTCTGCGGCCAATGTCGTGCGTCGACGGGGAGGATTACGAGTTCTGCTGTCGCGATAGCCGACGCTCGAAACCAGGAATCCAGCAGCGACAAAAAGCCATTTTTCGACAACCGATGAAGTCATCCCCCGCGAATGGTTCCCCCGGCCTTGAGCCGGGGCGGGGAACTTGGAATGGTGGCTAGTTATAAGATTCCCGCCTGTTTGGGAATGACTCTTTAACACTTTTAAGTAAGTGCGATTGAGGTCTGTGTCCTAATTTTATGCCCCGTATTGACAGGGAATAACCGGAGACGCCACCCCCTTTATACATGGTGTAGCGTCCCCTCGAGCCAGGATTAATCAGCCGCGAAACAATACAGGAAACCGGCGCCTCCGGTGCCTCTCAGATTATCCTGGCTACAGCCGCGCGAGCCGTGGGCCGAGGTCCACGAGGTATTGCCGCCGCCGTGGCGGTCGTGGTGGCCGACCTGTGCGCTGCCCGCGCCATCGGCGGAACTGGTCCAGTTGCTGCAAGTATGGTCTCCCTCTTCCCATGGAAAATACGCAGTACCGTCATCCTTTGATCCGGTCAGTATGTCATGCTCGTTTGGCTTGTCGCCACGCCCCTTGATCATATTGCCATATTCATCGAGTGCCGTACGTTTCAAGATATTCGGGTTCAGGTGTAACTGGTCGAGATCGCTCGCAATCAGCTCGCCGCGGGCATTATACCAGGGTCCCATGCCAATCCGGTCGCGGGCTGACATGCCGCGCGTCTTGCCGTCCGTCGATTGGGTACTCAGGTAAGCGCGCCAGGTACGGCCCGTGGAACCGGCCGCTTTCGCCAGTTTGGCGCAATGCGCGTCGGCGCCGTCGAGTCCGCCGAGGTCCCCCCCGTTACCGATACTTTTGCTAGTGACGAAAAAGCCCATCGGGTGCTCACCCGCAGCCTGCGCGCCCGAAACTATCAGGAACAGGGTCGCAACGATGGATAGGATGGTTGATTTGATTGTATTCACGATTTGTCTCCGAGGCCGTGGATTATGTCTGCCCCGGCTGGGACTGCACTAACCCCCGAGGATTGAGCAGACTCTATGATCCCCTCGAGGCGACGTCAATATCGCAATTTTGCATGCTTTCCGTGCAAATTTGCGACTGCGACTGCGCCTGCGTGTCGGCTGTGTCCGGTCGAAGGGGCCCTCCTTTGCCGGACCGAGAAGTTACTGCTTCGGATCAGGAAGAAGAATCTGTAGTTGGGATCAGATCTTCGACATTGGCAAGAGACTACATGCCGACCAAAACCGAACCGCAACTTTCAGTGCTCCCGGATTTCGATGTGACAGCTAACTTACGTCGACGGTGAGCGTGATAATGGGTGCCAGCGTGGTAACAGGTACCAGAGAGCAATTGTTTCTCCAGGCAAATTAAACCCTGGCTTTCCTGGCATGCCCGGCCTCCCTGTCTGCATATTCAAAAAGGCTGAACGACTATGTTAGATCTGCCGAATATTACAAAAAATTGGGCTCTGACACCGGTTTCCTGCAATAGAACAGGTCGGTTCCGGGCGCTTAAAAATAATTAGTCAAACCTGTTTGGGAATATGACGATGAAAGTATTTACCAAACCTGCCATGGGATTGTGCGTCGACTGAAGACGTAAGAATCTCCGCTCGCCCTGGCGGATCAGCTGGTTTTATATCTTGGAATGTCGCTGACTTGACCGTGCTCGACGACCCGGTTACGGCCGTTTTCCTTGGCGCTGTAAAGGGCGTCGTCGGCCATACGATAGATCAAGTCCATATCGGGCGATTGATCGGCTTCGTGGTGGTAGGTTTTGATGCCGACAGAAATGGTTACGTAGGGTGAAACCTGGTTATATTCATGTTCAATTTTCGCGCCTTCGACCGACTTGCACAGCTTTTCGGCAATCGCGCATACGTCCGCGCCGCGATCCACGCTGACAATTGCGGCGAACTCTTCGCCGCCGACACGGAACACAAAGTCGCCCGCGCGGCGCATGTTTTCCTTAAGCAGGCGTGCAATAGCCTGTAACGCCTCATCGCCTTGCTGATGGCCGTAGTTGTCGTTGAAGGGCTTGAAATAATCGACGTCGATAATCATCAGGCCGAGGTATCGCTTCTCCCGAGCGGCGCGTGCCAGTTCCTGCGGGAACAGCGTGTTGAAATAGCGTCGGTTGAACAACGAGGTTAATTCGTCGGTAATCGAAAGCTCCTCGGCGCGCTTCTTGTCGGTGATATCCTCGCGGATCGCGGTATAACCGGAAATTTCACCCTGGTCGTCGAAAACCGGGGAAATATAAGCCTGCACCCAGTAATAATCACCGTTCTTTTTCTTGTTCTTGATCTCGCCCTGCCAGGTTTCGCCCCGTGTAATCGTGCGCCACAAGTCCTGGTAAAGCGATGCGGGCATGTCGGTGTGCCGTACGATGCTGTGATTTCGACCGATTAATTCCGCTTCGCTGTAGCCGGATATTTCGCAAAACGCGGCGCTGGTCGAGGTTATGGTTCCGCGACGGTCGGTCGACGAAGTAATTATATGGCGATCAACGATATCGATGTAACCGACCAGCTTTTTATTAACGCATTCGAGACTTTGATGCGCGTCATTCAGTAATTTCTCGGCCTCGATGCGCCTGCCTATCTCGTTCGACAGGCGGCGGTTCCAGAACAGGATGAGCGCGATCAACAGGGCAACTGCGGCCAGGATCTTCCACATCAATGCATAATTGAAGCCAAGTTCGTAGCGAAGTTTTATCCAGTTGCGGTAAATCTGGTCGCGCTCCTGTTCGGAGATGGAGTCGAGAGCTTTTTGCAGGATGGGTAAAAATTCGAGCTTTTCCTTGCGCACTGCCATCGATAATTCGTATTTGTATGGCGTGCTACCTGATATCTTGATGTTGGTCAGGCCCTCGCGTTTGATTACATGGCTGACCGTGGCGATATTGCCGATATAGGCG
>JAOTUD010000104.1 GCA_029864065.1 Gammaproteobacteria bacterium
CTGCCATCCGCCTCGATAACCTGGCGCACTGTCGCGTCGTAAACGCCGTGATAGAGGGTTCCCGGTAAGCGGATACCCAGTAGCCGGATCAATCCGCGAATTTCATTCTCGAGATCAACGCACTTCTTCAGGATCGTTTTACGACTCGAGAGCAAGGCACGAATCAGATGGCTCTCCATACTTTTAACATGCACCCGGCTGTACCAGCCGGTACGCAGGATCTGGGCAATACCGCGGGCATCGTTTTTGTCGGTCTTGTTACGCATCGCTGACAGCGCCGCATGCACCTGCCTGGCTTCCAGGCAGATGACTTCATAGCCAGCGGCTTGCAAACCATAGGTCAGATATTGGGTCAGTGCACCTGCCTCAAATCCAACCGATTTGATCTCCGCGTTGAATCGCCTTAGACATTTATCGATCTCCTCGACTTCTGAGGGTACCTTGGCTTCAAACTGAATCGACCCTTCATCATCAACAATACAGATCGAAACAGAACGGAGCGATACATCGAGTGCGGTGTGGTAATTCATGGCTTCCTCCCAGGTTAGTTCGTGTCATACGATTTTACTGAGAGCTTGACGATAGTCGTCAGCCCGATTACCTATGCTTTGGAGAAAGTGGATCCTTAGACCCCTTAGTCAGAAGCTGAGATAAGAGGAAAAAGTTGATGGTGAGGTAGCGGTAAAGAGAACATATACATAAGGTGCTACGGATCATATTATTGTTCATGCATCACACAGGACGGCAATATTTAAAGTTGCAACACAAAAGCAAACTGTATATTTCTTTAAAACACGGGAAGTTCATACATGACAAAAAAATCGAAAGTTATTTTAATTATTTTAATTTCTTTCGCTGTAACTGGACTTACCTTTTCCTTCCCGCCCATAGCTCAGGATCCGGCATATCACAATTTTGCCGATAAGCGAGGATTATTAGGCATCCCAAATTTTGGTGATGTGATGGGGAATCTGCTTTTTTTGATTTTTGGTCTTATGGGTATGAGAACGGTATTTAAAAGTCGTAATGATATAAATATATCCACCATGAAAGGAGAGTGCATCCTGTGGGAAGTGTTGTTTGCTGGCACATTCCTGGTCGGCTTTGGCTCCGGTTATTATCATTGGGAGCCGAATAACCATACGCTTGTCTGGGATCGCTTGCCAATGACTATTGTCTTCATGTCATTCTTTTCACTGGTAATAATGGAGCGCATCAGCGAAAAAGGAGGGCTGTTATTATTCCCATTATTTTTAATAGCGGGCGCAGCTAGCGTATTCTATTGGGATTATACAGAATCACTTGGCAACGGTGATTTGCGTGCGTACGCGTTGGTACAATTCCTACCGATTCTGCTATTGCCGTTAATATTCTGGCTGTTACCCGCACGTTATAGCGGACTGAAGTATCTGGGGTATGTCCTGTTTTGGTATGGACTGGCAAAAGTTCTGGAACATTTTGACCCTGATATTTTTGAAATGACTGGAGAGTTGGTAAGTGGACATACATTAAAGCATATTGCTGCCGCCATAGCTGTCTTTATGATGGTTGTTTATGTAAAGAAAAGAAGGGCTATATAAGGTTAGGCAGCTTCTGTAACTGGCGTTAGGTGACAGACGACGTTTTACAGATTGCGTATAAAATGAGCGCCATAAGAAAACTGGGGTAAGATCACAGTATTCTTTGATATTAAAATATAATTTAAATCTGACCCAGTTTGTCTTTTCACCATGGTCGCAGTTCGAAACCAGGGATTCTTATTGCGCAGCGCGCCTGCAGGATATCAGGCGCTTAAAAACCCTGAAATCGAGAGCGATAACCGATCCGGAGCAGATCTTTAAAACTCGGTTCGCGGAATAAACCGGGCGAATGATCATCAGTTACGAAAAAGCCCGACAACACCTCCGTTAATGTCGAAAATGAAAATGGCGTGCAATTCTTGCCGGCCTTCTTATTGATTTTGCTGACGGTATTGACAGCGGCGGCTAACCAGGTATACACAGCACTGGTGTCAGCGCAACAGGAATTAATCGATGGCGGGTATCGGTCCGGTCACGACCAATCTCGGTGATTTGATCCGGCGCGCCGGCGTGCGCCCGGGTATCAGCGATCCGAAAAACGAGCTGGAAATTTTTTGCAGCCTGTGCGTGGGTCGCGTCTACTATCGCGACGAGAATCATACGCTGTATTTCGTCGATTCGCCGGCGCTGTCCATTAGCCTTATCGTCGAGAAGGTTTTTGCGGGGCTCGCGCAGACTCCTCGCATCCAGCAGCTTTACATGGAGCAACACAAGCTGTTTCAGGCCGCCCTGTGCATCCAGTTGACCGAGGCGCAGCGCAAGGCGCTGTTTACCGCTTTCGCGCTGTCCGGAATTCACATCAAGCGATCGCGGATCAACGACGGTAATTCCGGTTCTGAAAGACCAGAAATACAGGCCAGTCCAGTGAAAGTCGGCGCGTAATTACGCCGGATGTCTTGTCGCGAGTGGACATTGCAAGGTCCCCGCTTTCGCGGGGATGACGTTCAGTTAATAGGAAATTTACTACCCGTATTATTCGACGTGCGAATCTGAATAATTTAGTACAGATACGGGCTTTAGCGGCCCTTGCGCAGGTAGTGTTCGTCGAGCGCGCGCATGATGTCGTGGCGGCTGATCTGCCCGACCAGCCGGCCTTCACGTAACACCGGGAAGCGGCGATGGCTGGAGTGCAGGAACTTTTCGGCGGCGTCGAAGATACTGCTGCCGGCGTCGATATGCTCGATCTCGCGGCTCATATACTGCTCGACCTTGCCGCCCCAGTCCTGGTGATAGGCCGTGTTGTAAACTATCGCGAGGCAGTCCTTTTGCGACAGGACACCCACCATGTTGCCGTTACGGTCGATCACCGGCGCCCCCGAAAAATGCCTGTCGAGTAACACCCGCATCGCGTGGATGATGTCGTCGTCGGGCGCTAAGCAGACCAGGTCGGTCGCCATGTATTCATCGATCGTCGAGTTCATGACCGGGCCCTGCGCATGATGCATTCGCTGCAGTTGCCGCAACTGCCGCACAGCGGGCGTCTCCCAAGAATAAAGCCGAGCGCCAGCCCGGTCACCGCCAGCAGGAAAATTGGAATCGCGATAAACAGTGTCGTCATGTCGAGGTTCTCCGGGTCTGGTTAACTGCCAAAATCGTCAAAGTGAATATTCTCCGCGTCTACGCCGAGCTCGTCGAGCATTGCCAGCACCGACTGCACCATCAGCGGCGGGCCGCAAAAATAGTATTCGCAGCGCTCGGGCGCCGCGTGTTTCGCCAGGTAATTATCCAGCGCGACCTGGTGGATGAATCCGGTATAACCTTCCCAGGCATCGCTCTTTTCCGGCTCGGACAACGCGGGGTGCCATGCGAAGTTTTCATGCTCGCGCTGCAGCGCTTCGAAAACGTCCTCGTAGTAGAGTTCGCGCCGCGAACGCGCGCCGTACCAGTAGGTAATCCTGCGCGCGCTATGCTGCGTCTCGAGCAAATCGAGTATCTGCGCGCGCAACGGCGCCATGCCGGCGCCGCCGCCGATGAAAACCAGTTCCCGGTCGGAAGGCTCGACCGCGAAGTGCCCGTAAGGTCCTCTCAGGGTCACCGGATCACCGGGCTTCAGCGCGAACAGCCAGCTCGATACAACTCCGGGCGGCGCGCTGGCGTTATCGGGCGGCGGTAACGCGATGCGGATATTGAGGATGATGATTCCCTTTTCAGCGGGATGATTCGCCATCGAGTAGGCGCGCGTCACCTCGACGTCACTACCCGCTTTCAGCCGCCACAGGTTCATCCTGTCCCAGACGTCGCGAAACTCGGGCTCGATATCCAGAGCGCCAAACTCGAGCTGGTATGGCGGGCTGGTCAACTCGACGAAACCGCCGGCGCGAAACTCCATCGGCTCGCCCTCGGGCAGGCGCAGTACGATTTCGCGGATCAGCGTGCTGACGTTGCGCGTCCGTTCAACCTGGCAATGCCAGCTGCGGATGTCGAAATAAGCCTCGTCGACCTCGATCGACATCGGCCCCAGTACCGGCACCTGGCAGGCGAGCCGCCCGCCCCTGCCGGCCTCGCGCCGGTTCAGGTGCGCGAGTTCCTGTGCCCCCGCCTCGCCACCGCCGTCGACAACCCGAACCTTGCATAGCCCGCAGGTGCCGGCGCCCGCGCAGGCGCTGGGCAAATGGATGCCGGCCTGCTGGCAGACCTCGAGCAGGCGCTGGCCGACCTGCGCCTCGACGGTCTTGCGTCCGTTAATCTGGATTTCGCATTCGCCACTCGGCACCAGCACGCGCCGCGCGCCGAGCACGAACAGCGTCAACAACAGTACGATCGCCGAAAAAAAGACGATGCCGAGGAGCGCTTCCAGCATCAGCCCATCCCTGCAAACGCGAGAAAGCCGAGCGACATGATGCCGGCAACGATGAAATTCATGCCGAGGCCCTGCAGCCCGTCGGGGATGTCGGCGTACTTGAGCCGTTCGCGAATCGCGGCAAACATGACGATGGCAAGCGCCCAGCCGAGGCCCGTACCGAAGCCGAAAACCACGCTCTCGGCGAAGCCGTAGCTGCGCTCCACCATGAACAGGCTGCCGCCCAGTATCGCGCAGTTGACCGTGATCAGCGGCAGGAAGATACCCATCGCGCGATGCAGCTTCGGCACGTGAAATTCGAGCGTCATTTCCAGCACCTGCACCATCGCCGCGATCACGCCGATAAACGCGATCAGCTTGAGGAAGGAAAGATCGAGATCCTCGAACCCGGCCCAGCCCAGCGCGCCGGGCGCCAGCAGCCAGATGTAAATCAGGTTGTTGACCGGCACCGTCACCGTCTGCACGAACATCACCGCCAGACCGACGCCGAGCGCGGTATCGACGCGTTTCGATACCGCGAGAAAGGTACACATGCCGAGGAAGAACGACAGCGCAAGGTTGTCGAGGAATACCGACCGCAGCAGCAGCTCCAGCAGCGCGTTCATTCCGATCCCTCCGCACGCGGACGCAGCGTAAATTCCGGTTTTTCGACCTGTTTCGGCCGTTTGCGTCGGACATACCAGATGATACCGCCGATGATGAAGAACGCGCTGGGCGGCAGCAGCATCAGGTGTAGCGGCTCGAACGCTCCGCCCTGGCTCGTCGTGATCAGTATCTGCAGGTTGAGCAGGCTGCCCTTGCCGAAGAATTCGCGGATCGCGCCGACGATGACCAGGATAAGCGCATAACCGAGCCCGTTGCCGATGCCATCGAGCACGCTGGCGACAAAACCGTTGTGCATCGCGAAGCCTTCGGCACGACCGAGCACGATGCAGTTGGTGATGATCAGCCCGACGAATACCGACAGGCGTTTACTGAGCTCGAAAGCATAGGCCTGCAGCACCTGGTCGACGACGATGACCAGTGAAGCGATGATCGTGATCTGCACGATAATCCGCACCGAGTGCGGCAGATGGTTGCGAATCAGGCTGACCGAACCGCTGCCGAGCGCGAGCACGCAGATCACGACGAAGCTCATCAGCAATGCCGTGTCCAGCGAAGTCGTCACCGCCAGCGCCGAGCAGATGCCGAGAATCTGCAGCGTCAGCGGGTTTTCGTCGATCAGCGGGCGGGTCAGAATGCGCCAGTTGTTATCCTGCATCAGAGCTGCTCCTCGCGTAGGCGTTGTAGAAATGGCCCGAAGCCGAATTCGCCGAGCCAGAAACGCAGCATGCCGTGGACTCCCTGGGAGGTGCGGGTTGCGCCCGAAATGCTGTCGACCTGGTAGCTCGCGTGCAGGCCGGTACCGCCGCCGGCCTGCACGCGCACGCCGATTCTGAGCACCCCGTCGTCGTCGTAGGCCGGCAGGTCACGCCACTGTGCCTCCCAATCGGGGTCCTCGATGCGCGCGCCGACGCCCGGGGTTTCGCCGTGCTGGTAAAACTTGAGCGCGCGCACCGTTCTGGTATCGCCGTCGAGCACCAGCCAGGCGCGCAGCGTCGACTGGTAGCCACGCCCCGAAACCGGCAGGATGATCAGATCGATGCGCTTATCAGCGGCGCGCACCAGGTAGACCTGCGCGTGCATGGCGCGACGCTTCAGACCCGCCAGGTCGAGTTCACCCGGGATCGCTGCGCTGCTTGTCGGCTTGCTCGCGGCCCGCTCCGCGTCGAAGCGAGCGGGATCGATACTATCGTCGAACACGCCGCTTTCCAGTTTGACAATTCGCGCCTCCAGGTTTTCGATCGATTGCGCGCGGCCGATGGCGGACAGGGCTTCGAGCACCAGTTCGAGCTGCGCGATGCGCTCGGCCTCGATGTTAGCCTTCTGGGTCGGGCGCAGGGTTACCGCGACCACCGATACCAGCAGCGCGCAGACAAATGCTACCGACAGCGTGACGCCCAGTGGTCTCAACCTGCTGTCCCTGTTGGCTGACTCAGACATGGCGGCGCGCTCGCCCGCGAATATTCCACGCGATCACCGCATGATCGATCAGCGGCGCCAGTATCGATCCAAGCAGCAGCGCGGGAATCACCGCGTCGGGGTGGGTGGAATTGGCAACCCTGATCAGCACCACCAGCGCGCCGACCAGGAATCCCTGTATCCACCTGCCGGGATTGGTGCAGCAGGACGCGACCGGGTCGCAGGCGACGAATACCGCGCCAAAGGCAAAACTGCCGAGCAGCAGATGCCAGTATGCCGGCATCATGGCGGCCCCCGTATCCGCGCCGAACAGGTTGAATAGCGAGGCAACCACCGCGAGTCCGATCAGCTGCGCGCTCAGCAGCCGCCAGGAAATGACGCCGTTGAGCAACAATAGCGCGGCGCCAAGAGCGACGGCGAGCACCGACGTGGTGCCCATGGTTCCGGCGACAGCGCCGATAAATGCCGACCAGGGATCGATATTGGCCGCGGTCAGCGCCGCCGCGCCGCCGCGATCGAACAGCGCGATCGCCTCGCTGCCGGCGTAGCCGGCCAGACCTTCCCAGAGCGGATGCTGGCCCACGGCGCTCGGAAAACTGACCTGCACCAGGGCCATACCGAGCAACGCCGGGCTGATGAAGGTTTTGCCCTCCCCGCCGAAAATACCCTTGCCCAGCAGGATCGCGAACGACATGCCGTAGACGACGTGGAAAAAGGGCACCGCGCCCGGCAGCAGCAGCGTGAACAGCAACGCGATCAGGATAAATCCCGATTCGATCGGCTTTTGCCGCTGTTCCGCAATGATGCGCTCCCAGAAGCCACCCGTGACCAGCGCCAGCAGCAGCACCGGCACCAAGTGCGCGAGGCCGGCGGCGATGAAGTCGTAAACACCCGGGTCGTCGAAGCTGGCGCCGAGCAGGGTTGCCAGGCGGGCGCGCAAATCGTTAACGACGAGGGTGCTGTTGTCGCCGGCCGCACCGAGGTACTGATACCCGGTGTTAAATACCGCGGCAATGCTAACCGGCAACAACGCCAGCAACCGCAGCCTGAATATGCGCCGATAACCATCGGCAGCGTTTGCAGGCGTTGCGAATGGCGAGACCATTAACGGCCGCCCTCGATCTGATTGAGCACGTTACGCAGCAGCAGACCGTAATCGCTGTTGGAAACGCAGGCCTGGCCCAGCGGCGCGATGTCCTCCTCCACCAGTTCCAGGGCGCCGAGTTCGCGGGCGCGCTCGGCGTCCCCGAGCTGCAACGCGCGCATCAACGGCACCGCGAAAATCCCGGGCGGCGCGAGACCTTCGAGCCTGTCGCCGGG
>JAOTUD010000105.1 GCA_029864065.1 Gammaproteobacteria bacterium
TTACATCCGGCTGGTGTCCGGCGTGCAGGCCGCGGACGAAATCAAGCTGGTCGTGGGCAATCGCGACGAACTGGAGCAATAACAATATGGCGTCAACTCTCGAAACGGTCAGTCAAAAAATTCTCGAACCGAGCGAGCTCGAAATTGCGCAGCTCGGCGGATTCCTCGATGGCCTGCATGGCAGGCATATCGACGCCGGCGATCTTTACTTCCAGACCAGCCAGCAGGAATCCTGGATGATGGACGACGGCATCCTGCGCGAAGGTAGTTTCAACATCGAGCAAGGAGTTGGCATTCGCGCAATGTCCGAGGAAAAGACCGGCTTCGCCTATTGCGACGACCTGCGCAGCAACGCGATAACGCAGGCCATCGGCAATGCGCGCGCCATTGTGAAGCAAGGCCAGTCGGGTAGCAGCAGGGTTATGCTTGCGAGCCAGCCGGCGAAGGCATTGTACACTTCGGATAATCCGGTCGACGGCCGACGCGCCGACGAAAAAGTGGAGCTGCTCAAGAAACTCGATGCCTACACGCGTTCGCTCGATGACCGCATCGAACAGGTTATCATCTCGCTGTCCGGCGGGATCGATCACATTCTCGTCGCCGCTACCGATAATACGCTCGCGGCAGATGTTCGACCGCTGGTGCGGCTCAACGTCACGGTGTTGATGCACCAGGGGGATCGACGCGAGCAGGGTAGCGCCGGTGGCGGCGGCAGGCATTCCTACGACGTTTTCTTCGATAGCGATCGCGCCTACGAGCTGGCGCGCGAAGCGGTCAGGCAGGCGACGACCAATCTCGAGTCGGTCGCGACGCCGGCGGGTATTATGCCGGTAGTGCTCGGACCCGGCTGGCCCGGTGTCCTGTTGCACGAAGCGGTGGGCCACGGGCTGGAGGGAGATTTCAACCGCAAGGGCACCTCTGCTTTCAGCAATCGAATGGGGGAGCTGGTCGCTTCCCCGCTTTGTACCGTGGTCGATGACGGCACCCTCGAAAACCGTCGCGGATCGCTCAGCGTCGACGACGAGGGAGTGCCCGCGCAATGTACCACGCTGATCGAAAACGGTGTGCTCGTGGGCTACATGCAGGACAAGATGAACGCTCGCCTGATGGGCACGCATTCGACCTCGAACGGCAGGCGCGAATCTTTCGCGCATTTACCGATGCCGCGAATGACCAATACCTACATGCTTGCCGGTGACAGCGACCCGCAGGAAATCATCGGCACGGTGAGCAAGGGGCTGTACGCGGTCAATTTCGGCGGCGGGCAGGTCGACATCACCTCGGGCCGCTTCGTATTTTCGCTGTCGGAAGCCTACCTGATCGAGGATGGCAAGGTTACCGCGCCGGTCAAGGGCGCTACGCTGATCGGGTCGGGACCCGAGGTCATGGGCAGGATTTCGATGGTCGGCAACGATCTCGAGCTCGACCAGGGCGTCGGCGTTTGCGGCAAGGAGGGCCAGGGCGTGCCGGTAGGCGTGGGGCAACCGAGCCTGAAAATCGACGAGATTACCGTTGGTGGAACCGATTAGCTGACCGAAACCGCGGTGATCTCCATGCCGGAATCGCCGCTTTGCAGCGTCAGCAGCCCGAGGAATTCCCCCGCGTAGCTGGAACTGCCAAGCCGCCACAGGAAGGTGATGCCGTTTTCCCGGTGTATCGAATCGATAAATTCGAAGTCGGGCTCGATAGTGGTCAGCACCGGAAAATCCTCGCAGCTCTGCCGAAAATGCTCTTCCGAGAGCTTCGCCAGCAGCTCCTTCGAAAAGCCGCGCGAAAATCGCGCATAGTCGCGCTCGCGTGCGGCCGCGATTATGTTCTTCCAGATAGGTTCGGCAACCGCGCGCAGTTGTTCCCTGTGCAGCCTCGAGAAATGGTTCATGTCAGCCCCGGCCTGGATTCGGTCTCGCCCAGCAGCGCCAGGTGAGCGTCCTCGTAAATCGATAGCATCGCCGGAATGACCAGCAGGATCAACAGGGTTGCAAAAGCCAGTCCGAACGCGATCGAAACCGCCATCGGGATCAGGAACTGCGCCTGGCGCGAGGTCTCGAACAATAGCGGCAACAGGCCGGCAATCGTGGTCAGCGACGTCAACAGCACCGCCCGCAGGCGCTGGCAGGCGGCCTCTTCGAGCGCGGCGTAAACCGACAGGCCTTTTTCCCTGATATGCCGGTAAAACATGACCAGGATGATCGAGTCGTTGACCACGATGCCGGACAGGCCGAACAGGCCAAACATCGACAATATGGTCAGATTCATGTCCAGAATCCAGTGGCCAAGCACCGCACCCGTCAACCCCAGCGGAATCGCCAGCATTACCAGCAGCGGCCAGCCGTAGGACGAAAATACCCAGGCCAGCACGAGATACATCAACGCCAGCGCGATGATTGCGCCGACGCGCATATCGCCGAAGGTTTCCCGCTGGCTCGCGGAACGGCCCTCGACGCTATACTGAACGCCGTACTTGCTGGCCAGCGCGGGCAGCGTGAACCGGGTCAGGTCGGCGACGACTTCGGCGGTGTTGTTGAGCGCGGCGTCGATATCGGCCGACACGTCGACCGACAGGTTGCCGTTGAAGTGTCGCAGGGTTTCGAAGCCCTGCGCCGAACGCCAGCTGGCGACAGTTTCGAGCGCGACAAACCTGCCGTCGGGCAGCCTGATCGGCAGGTACAGCAGGCTGTCGAGACGGCGCTGATCGACGCCGGGCAGCTGCAGCCGCACCTCGACTTCGTCGGCGCCCTGTTGAAAGCGTTGCAGGATAATGCCGTCGTAAGCGGCGCGTAACTGGCGACCGACATCGGTAATCGATAGCCCGAGCGCCTCCCCGGCGGGAGTCAGCTCGTAAATCAGCTGTTCCCTGCCGTAAGGCAGGTCATCGTCGATGGCGCTGACCCCGGGGATCGTTTCCAGGGTTTGCGCCAGGTCCAGCGCCGCGGCCTTGAGCAGCTGCGACGTCGATCCGGTCAGCCGCAGGGTTAGTTCGCGCCGCGATGGGCCAACCTGGCGCGAGCTGATCTGAAATCCTTCCACCCCGGCGGGTACCTGGATGCGCGAGCGCCAGTCGCGGATGAAGCTGGTATTGTCGATGCTGCGCTGATCGGGACTGACCAGCTCGACGTAAATCGCGCCGACACGCTCGCCGGTGATCGCGCGCTGATCGCCGACGGTAGAAGAATGCACACGGTAATAGGTTTCGACCACGGTCTCGTCGATACCCGCAATGGTTTCCTGTAAAGCCGTTTCGACCTGGTCCATGAAGCGGTCGACGATTTCGCCCGAGGTGCCGGAAACGAATCTGGCGTTCGCATAGAGGGTGGTCGACTCGGGCGACGGGAAAAACTGCCAACCCGTTTTCCCGCCCAGGAACAGGCCGGCCGCGAATATCAAAAAGCCGACAGCGACGGCGATCGTGGTCCAGCGAAACTCGATGGCGACGCGCACCAGGCGGCGGAACCAGTGCTCACGAATGTGCTCGAAACCTCGCGTCAGCATTTGCTTGAAGCGAGATTGTTTGATCCCGCGGCCTTGCACGAAGGCGTGACGCAGGTGGCCGGGCAGGATCAGGAAGCTCTCGATCAACGAGGCGATGATCACGCACACGATGACGATCGGAATCGCGATCATGATACTGCCGAGGCGCCCACCGATCAGCATCAGCGGCAGGAACGCGGCGATCGTGGTCAGGGATGAGGCCATCACCGGCGCAAACATGCGCCTGGCACCGCCCTCCGAGGCCATCAACGGGTCTTCACCCTTATCGAAATGAGCCTGGGCGTCTTCGCCGACGACGATGGCGTCGTCGACGATAATGCCGAGCGCCATGATCAGCGCGAACAGGCTGATCATATTTATCGAGCCGCCGACCAGGTATAGCACCGCCAGGGTGGCCATGAACGATACCGGGATGCCTACGGCAACCCAGAATGCGACCCGCGTTGATAGAAACAGGTACAGAATCAGCAATACCAGCACCAGCCCGCCGGCGCCGTTTTTCACCAGCAACAAGATGCGTTCCTTGATCAGTTGCCAGCTTTCGCTAAACACCTGAATCTGTATGTTCGGGGGTAGTCGAGGGCGGATTTGTGCCAGCCAGTTTTGCAGAATCTCGGCCGCCTCCAGCGAATCGCCGGTTTCGTTGCGCCGCAACACCAGCACCACGGCCCGCTTACCGTCGACGCTGATCGTCGGCGATCCCGGCTCATGCATCTGCCTGATCCGGGCGATATTTCCGAGGTCGATGCGCCTGTCGGCCTCGCTGATTATCGCGAGATCGGCGAAATCCTGTGGGCTTCGGCGCTGATTCTTGCTGCGGATTTCGCGCGCCCCGTCCTCCTCGCCGATCAGGCCGGCCGGTAAATCCTGACTTTCCGCGTCGATGCGCCTGGCCAGCTCGTCCAGACCGATGTCGAGGCGTTGCATTTGCTGGGCGCTGACTTCGATCCGCAGCTGTTGCTCCGGTAGCCCGATGATCTGGATCTTGTCGATACCGACATCGATCAGCTCGCGCTCGAATTGCCGCGCCAGCAGGCGCAGTTCGTCGATTTGCGTCGGGCCGCTGATCAGCAGGCGGGCAATCGATTCGTAGTGCACCACCTGCGCCACCTTGGGTTGCTCGGCATCGTCGGGCAGGTTGGTAAAGTCATCGACCTGCTTTTTCACCTCGTCCAGCGCGAAGGTCATGTTACTGTTTTCATCGAATTCGAGCGTGATTGCCGAGGTTCCGGTGGCCGAGGTCGAGGTCATTTCCTTGAGCCGGTCGAGGCTGCGCAGGCGTTGTTCCAGCGGAATCGTTATCCCGGATTCGACATCTTCCGCACTGGCGCCGCTCCAGATCGTGGTGACGCTTATCTGGTCGAGTTCGAAATTGGGAAAGAACTGAACATTCAGCTTTTGCAGCGCGATCACGCCGGACAGTAGCATGATGACCATCAGCAGGTTGGCGGCTACCCGGTGGCGCGCGAACACGCCCAGTATGCTATTCGCCATGGGTCCTGACCTTGAGTCCGGATACCGCATTGGGCAGGTGGGTGACCGCAATCTGGTCACCGGGCTCG
The DNA here is from genome assembly GCA_029864065.1 of Gammaproteobacteria bacterium. Taxonomy (GTDB): domain Bacteria; phylum Pseudomonadota; class Gammaproteobacteria. The sequence continues at coordinate 5,052 of JAOTUD010000105.1, forward strand.
ATATCCGCGCTGCGAATCAATACCAGCACCCGGTCATGATCATCTCTGGCCTGGCCGACCGTCTTGACGTCGACCGCCTGCAACCGGTCGTCGACCACCAGGTATATTCTCGAATTCCCGTAGATCGCCTGGTAGGGGACCGCGAAAACACCGCTTTCGGCAGGCAACCTCAGGCTCAGCGGCAGCAGCTCCCCCGGCCTCAGCTCGCCGTTGCTGGCGGTGACCGCAAAGAACAGGTCGATGCCGGTGGCCTCGGCTTCGCCGGCAACGCGTATCACCGAAAAGCGTCCCAGGTCGGCGCGCGTCGATACCCCGGCATCGAGCCGCTGGCCGTTTGCGATTGCCCGCTGCACCGCCTGGACGTAATTGATCGGAAGATGCGCGCGGATCTCGAGTTCGTTCACCGGAAACAGCGCAATCAGCAGTTGCCCCAGCGAAACGCGATCCCCGGCCGATACCGCGACCTCGCTGATGATACCGTCGAACGGCGCGCGCAGGTCGGAGCGCGCCATTGCCAGCCGTGCCTGGTCGAGCTGGGCCTTGCCGCGGTCCCGCCGGGCCAGCAGGATTTGCAGCCTCGCGCCATAGCTATCGACGTCGAGCTGGCGCGATGTCATCGCCAGCTGCTGCCGGCCCAGTTCGCTGCGCGCGGCATTCAGCGCGGTGTCGGCGCCGAGGTTGCGCTGCTTCAGCTGTACCAGCCTCTCGACCTCGGCCTGCGCCAGCCCCAGCAGCACGCGCTCGGTTTCGAGCGCCGCCAGGTTGGACTGGTGCCGGATCTTTAGTTCGGCAACCTGGTTATCGTTATCGCGCAGGTCGGCCTCGGCCTGAAACAGCGCCGCCTCGAAATCGCGCCGGTCCATGATCAACAACTGCTGCCCCTGTTTAACCCGGTCGCCATTGCGCACCAATACCTTTGCGACGATGCCGCCACCCGGCGCCGCGGCCCTGACGGCCTCGGGCGATTCGATGCGGCCATACAGCGTGATCGTCGGGGAAAGCGCCTGCAGTTGCGCGCTGATCACGTCGATCTGCCAGATCTTTTCGGTAAGCGTCGGTTGCTTGCGCTCGGTTTTGCTCGAAACCAGCGAATAGAAAATCAGGCCGGAAACGGCAAGCACCAGCAGCGGTAGTATTATTTTGGCCTGTTTTCTAAATACCATGGTGTTTGTGTCGACTGCTCGGGTGAAACATGCGTTGGGTGGCCCTGCTAGGGGAGGTCAGGTTTACGAGCCCAGCACTTCGAAGCGATGCTGTTTCCGGTTCTTGGACACCTTGCGGGGGTCAAAGATCTGTCCGTTCATCGCCAGATGCACGCCGTGGGGCAGCAATTGCACGGCGGCGCTGGCAAAGCCGAGATTATACATTGCATCGCTGAAGCGCATACGGGCGGGCTGCATCGCACCGAAAATCACGATGGTTTTTCCGCTTATATCCAGCAGAGCCTTTGCGGTTGCAACCATGCTGTCGGTGCCATGGGTAAGCAATATCCATTCCCCGGGTACGTTTGCGATCGCGTTACGGATTATCTCGCGGTCGGCATCGTCCATATCGAGACTGTCTTTTTTTAACAGCGATACTATCTCGTAGTCGAAACTGACGTTAGCCTCGTCGAGCAAGGCGCCGGCCATCGGTTCGCCGATATGGAACTCGCTGGCGGCGTCGAAGTAAATCTTGTCGAAGGTTCCGCCCGTCGTGAAAATCCTGATGGTCAATGCAGGCTCCTGATGACGCAATGAAAACAAAACACAATAACAGGTGGATATTGTAAACTTCCGGGGCGATCTAAACTAATCCCGAATAACAATATGACCACCGAGCCGCTAGTTCAGCATAAAGTTCCGATAATCGCCATCAGCTGCGCCTGCATCATCGCGCTGCTGGCGTTCGGTCCGCGTTCGGCGATGGGATTCTTCCAGTTGCCGATACTGCAGGACAACGGCTGGGACCGGACTACCTTCGGCCTGGCTATGGCCCTGCAAAACCTGTGCTGGGGTATGGGTCAGCCCCTGTTCGGCGTGATCGCCGACAAGTTCGGCGCCTGGCGCGTGCTTGCACTCGGTTCGCTGCTTTATGCCGCGGGCCTGGTCGTCATGGCGATCGCGCCGAGCCCGATCTGGCTGCACATCGGTGGCGGTATCCTGATCGGCCTCGGCGTGGCGGCCTGCTCCTTCGGCGTCGTGCTGGCATCGATTGCGCGGCTGGTCAGCCCGGAAAAGCGTTCGTTTGCCTTCGGGCTCGGCACCGCTTCCGGTTCCGCCGGCATGTTTGTCTTCGCACCGATTTCGCAGGGGCTGATCGATAACCTCGGCTGGTCCGACAGCCTGATCGCGATCGCCGCGGTGATGCTGATCATACCGCTGCTTGCTATCCCGCTGCGCGGCAATTCATCGACTTCGAAATACGCCGCGCTGGAATTCGAGCAGACGGCCAGACAGGCGTTACGCGAGGCTTTCGCGAGCAAGGGATACCTGCTGCTGACTTCCGGATTTTTCGTCTGCGGTTTCCAGGTGGCCTTCATCACCGCGCATTTTCCCGCCTATATCAGCGACCTCGGCATCGCGGCGCGCTGGGCCGTGGTCGCAATCAGCCTGATCGGATTTTTCAATATTCTCGGTTCGCTGGCATCCGGCGTGATCGGGCAGCGTTACTCG
>JAOTUD010000106.1 GCA_029864065.1 Gammaproteobacteria bacterium
GGAAAACGACGTGATCGAATCCAGCCTCGAGGTTTTCGATCTCGGACTGCGCCAGCATTATTACCTCGGGCGTATCGGCCTCGCGGTCACGCCAACGCATCAGGCTTTTATCGTTGCGCAAAACAAAAACGCGGCAATTTTGCCGCGTCCATTGTCGCTCCAGCCAGTCCCGATCCTTGCGTGATTCGCTGGCGCGATCCAGATTCAGTTCACGATAATAAATCACCCCGACAGCTTATCATGAATTGTGCGTTGACCCCTGGATTACAGATTTACCCGCTCAGGGCGAGTGCAGTTTACGGTAGTCCTCGATCGCTTTTTCCAGCTTGTCGAATTCGTCGCAGCCGAAGAAACATTTTTTGTCGAGCACGGCGAGTCGCTCCTCGGCTTTATCCAGCTGCCCGAGGCGCAGGTAGAGCTCGCCGAGATACTCGTTCGCGCCGCGATGCCCGGGGTCGGCCTGCAGAGCCTTGCGGTAATAATTGAGCGCGATTTCGAAGCGCTCCAACTGGCGATGGCTGAACGCAACGAGGTTCAGCAAGTCCGGGTTATCCGGGTCGTCGCTCAGGGCATCGTCGAGTTTGCCGATTGCCTGCTGGTATTTTTCGGCATCGATCAACTCCTGGATCGGAGCGAGCTTCGAGCTGCGTCCGCCCCCGCTGCCGCCGCCGTCGGCCAGCACCACTGACGAGCCATAGCAGCCAAGCGCGAGCGCCAGCGTGTAAATTTTCCAATTGCGCATCTATTTCACCTCGATCATTTGAATCCAATACCCGGAATTGGTTCCTTCGCACCCTGCATCACGCGATTACCGCGGCCTTTCTCAGTAGCTCCTGCTGCTGGTCGGTCAAGCCGAGCAGTTCCCCGAGCACCTCCCGGTTGCCCTGGCCAAGGTCGCCACCCGGCCACCGGGTTGCCCCCGGGGTGCGCGACAATTTCGGCAACAGCGCCGGGATTTTGAGCGGTTCGCCATCGATCTCGACGGTTTCGAATAAACCCCGCGCGTTGAAATGCGGATCGTTAACCATGTCTTCGACGTTGTAAATCGGCCCTGCTGGCACCCTTGCCTGGTCTAGCTGGTCGAGCAGGCTGGCCGAATCGTCTCCCGCGCACCAGTTCGCCAGCGCTGCGTCTATCTCGGCTTCGTGTTCGACCCGACCCGGATTTGACGCAAGCCTCGGATCCTGCGCCATCTCGGGATGACCGGCCGCAACCATCAGGCGCTGAAAAATCGAATCGCCATTGCCGCCAATGACGATGTACTTGCCATCGCGGCAGCGATAGGTATTGGTCGGCACGATCCCGGTAACGGTGCTGCCCGAGGGTTCGCGCACTACCCCGTTAGCGTCGTACTCCGGCACCACCGCTTCCATCAGGTTGAACATCGACTCCACCAGCGCCACGTCTATAACCTGCCCCTTGCCGCTATCCTTCTTTTCCAGCAGCGCCATGGCGATGCCGAGCGCGGCGTGTATTCCCGATATGGTATCGCCTATGCTGAGGTTCGGCCGCACCGGTGCCTGTCCGGGATGGCCATTGACATAGCGGAAACCGCTCATACCCTCGCAAACGGATGCGAATCCGGGTTTACTGGCATAGGGGCCGTCCTGTCCATAGCCTGATATACGGGCATAGACGAGACCCGGATTACTGTCGCGGAAATCCTCCGGCCCGAGGCCCCACTTCTCGACCACGCCGGGCCGGAAATTTTCGATCACGACGTCAGCCTGCTCGATCAATCGCCGCGCCAGGTCGATGCCCTGTTCTTTTCTGAGATCGATGGTTACCGATTTCTTGTTGCGCGCCAGCGATCTCCACCACAGCGACGTGTCGCCGCGCATTTCACGCCAGCGCCGAATCGGGTCTCCGCCATCGGGCGGTTCGATTTTAATGACCTCGGCGCCAAAATAGCCGAGCAGGCAACCAGCGAAGGGGCCGGCCAGCAGCTGTCCCAGCTCGATTACCCGGTAACCCACGAGCGGTCCTGAGGGATTCATGGAAACTCCAATTTGTTGCGGCCGGGAAATATTACGCAGGATTCCCCGGTCTGGCCAGCCGAAACCCGGGCCCGGTTGGCAGCCGGGCTTCGCAAATCGGGGCAGAATGCCCCGTTGTCATATTTTCATCATAAATCGAGTGCATGATGGAATCGATTCAATTAACATAAATCGTCACCTTTGAGTTTGATTTATGTCGCCCGTAGTACTCGCCGAGTCCGGCACCGAAACGAAAATATTCGTGCTCGATACTAACGTCCTGATGCACGATCCCTCGGCCCTCTTCAAGTTCCAGGAACACCACGTTTATCTGCCGATGACCGTGCTCGAAGAGCTCGACAACGCCAAGCTGGGCGTCTCCGAGGTTGCCCGCAACGTGCGCCAGACAAATCGATTCATCGACGAGCTGCTGACCGCGCAAAAGGAAATCGAGATCGAGAAAGGCTTGCAGCTGAGCCAGTTCAAGGCGACCGAGGAGCCCTATAAATGCAGCGGACGCCTGTTTTTCCAGACCGTGGCGCATGGACCCAACCTGCCCAAGTCGCTGCCCGGCAACAAGAACGACAACTCGATTCTGAATACGATCATATCGCTCAAGGAAGAGATAGCGGATCATGAAATCATCCTGATATCCAAGGATATCAACCTGCGTATCAAGGCTACCATCCTCGGCATCAAGGCCGAAGACTATGCCAACGACCGGGTAGTCGACGATCTCGACCTGTTGTTCAGCGGCTCGCGCCAGCTCGCCAGCGACTTCTGGGACGTCCACGGCAAGCAGATCGAAAGCTGGCAGGAGGAAGGCAAGGCCTTTTACGAGGTCGAAAGCGTCGCAGGCGAGGCCTGGTACCCAAACCAGTTCATCTATATCGATAATGATTTCGAGGCCATCGTGCGACGCAAAAGCGGGTCCGGAGTTTTAATCGAGGTCTGCCAGAATTTCTATGGACAGCGCCATTCGGTCTGGGGTATTACCGCGCGCAACCGTGAACAGAATTTTGCGCTCAACCTGTTAATGGACCCCGAAATCGATTTCGTCACGCTATCGGGCAGCGCCGGCACCGGCAAGACGCTACTGGCGCTGGCGGCGGGGCTTACGCAAACGCTGGACCAGGGACTTTACAAGGAAATCATCATGACCCGCGTCACCATACCGATTGGCGAGGATATCGGTTTCCTGCCGGGTAGCGAGGAAGAAAAGATGACGCCGTGGATGGGTGCCCTGATGGACAACATGGAAGTACTCACCGGTAGCGACCAGAAGAATTCCTGGGAACAGGCGGCAACCAACGACCTGCTGCGCAACCGCATCAAGATCCGCTCGCTCAATTTCATGCGCGGGCGAACCTTCCAGAACAAGTACATCATTATCGACGAGGCGCAGAATCTGACCTCTAAACAAATGAAAACCCTGGTCACCCGCAGCGGCACCGGCACCAAGATCGTTTGCCTGGGCAACCTGAAGCAAATCGACACGCCGTACCTGACCGAAACCACCTCGGGTATGACCTATGTCGTCGATCGTTTCAAGCACTGGGACCACAGCGGGCATATCACGCTGATGAACGTCGAACGCTCGCGGCTCGCGGATTACGCATCCGAAGCCCTCTAGCATCCCCATCGAATTTTCGCGCGGAGACGCGGGGAACGCAGGGGATAAAAGGTGGTTTCAGAACCGAGTCGCGTCCGGGACCAGAGCGCAAATCGATGACGAACCAGAGGCAATAAATTCCAACCAGAAAAATCCTATTCTTCCCCCGCGACCCCCGCGTCTCCGCCGTCCCCGCGAGAAACAATCGACATCCACAGCCATGGAACTCTTCCCGAGAAGTCGGTTATGACGCTGGCTGGTCAGTCGGCGAGGGTGAGCCCAGAGGTATCGGGTGGTGCTGGATCGGGATCCTTTTTGACGCTGCCCAGATCGGCGCCAACGGGCGCAATATCGAAACCGGTGATATCGATATCGGGTTCCTCGGGTTCCTGGTAGTCGTCTTTCAGCGCGCTGCCGACCGGCGCAATCGAAACCGCCAGGTCTTCGATCTGGTCCCCGGTAATCCCGAGCGGATCGGTTTGCGGCGGCGGCGGAACCTCGCCTTCGTAGCTTGATTCGAATTGCTGCGGTGCCGGCGCGGTGGTGGCAGCCGCGGGATTCGCGGCCTCTGCCGGCGCTGGCGCCGCGGCACCGCCCGTCGGTTGCACCTCGCACTCGGCCCCGGCGCGGTTTAACGCGGTCTTGTATTTGGCCGCGGTGGCCTGATCTATATTCTTCTTGATGACGATGCGCTTACCGGAAAAAAGTTGCGCGAGCTTGTCAGCATCGGCGTTGAACATTTTCCCGACCCTGGCCCTGACTTCGTCCGGGTTGGCGCCTTCGCTGATGACGCCGGAAAATGCGACTTCGAATAATTGATCACTCATGTCATGATTCCCTTACCTGCTGCACTATACTATAGAACAAAATTTGCCGTCCTGTGCCATGACCAAGAACATTGAAATTACCCGCCTTACGCCACGTGGCAGCATGGACGTGCTGTCTCGGCTCGAAGTAAGCCAGCTCAAGCAGGGCAGCGCAGACGGCAGCCTTTACGAAACCTTCAGGCGCTGTTCGCTGGCGGTGCTCAATGTCGACAGCAAAACCGACGACGCGCGCGAGGTCCTCCAGCAGTACAACGATTTCTCTATCCGCGTGGTCCAGCAGGAGCGCGGCGTCAAACTCGAAATCGAGAACGCGCCGGAGAGCGCATTCGTCGACGGCAAGGTCATCACGGGGATTCAGGAACAACTGTTCGCGGTGCTGCGCGACGTCTCCTATGTCAAAAACAAGATCGACTCCAACCTGATCTTCGATACCGACACCAGCGAGGGCATAACCAACATCGTGTTCCACATCCTGCGTAATGCAAATATTCTAATCCCCGAGACTGAACCCAACCTGGTGGTATGCTGGGGGGGACACACCATCTCGCGAGCGGAGTACGATTACTGCAAGGAAATCGGCTATCAGCTCGGTCTGCGCAAGTTGAACATCTGCACGGGTTGCGGGCCGGGCGCGATGAAGGCGCCGATGAAAGGCGCGGCAATTGGGCACAGCAAGCAGCGCATCCGCCAGGGCCGTTACGTCGGCTTGAGCGAACCGGGCATCATCGCCGCCGAATCCCCGAATCCGATCGTCAACGAGCTGGTGATCATGCCCGATATCGAGAAACGCCTCGAGGCCTTTGTTCGCGCGGGTCATGGCATCATCGTGTTCCCCGGGGGCGTCGGTACCGCCGAGGAAATCCTGTTTTTGCTCGGGGTACTGCTCAACCCGAAAAATCACCATGTGCCCTTCCCGCTGATACTGACCGGTCCCGAGAGCTCGCGCGAGTATTTCAGGCAAATCGACGATTTCATCAAGCTGACGCTTGGCGAGGGAGCGAAGGAATTTTACAGCATCATCATCGACGACCCGGTCAAGGTAGCGCGCGAAATCACGGCCGGGCTCGAATCGGTGCGCAATTTTAGGCGCGCGCAGCATGATGCCTATTATTTCAACTGGGTTCTGAGCATCGATCACCCGTTTCAGACACCCTTCCACCCCAGCCACGAAAACGTCGCCGCGCTCAATATCACCCGCGACCAGCCCGTGCACCTGCTGGCGGCCGATTTACGCAGGGCGTTTTCGGCGATCGTCAGCGGCAATGTAAAAGATGACGGCATTCGCGCGATCGAGGAATTTGGACCTTTTCAAATCAGCGGCGAGCCGGAAATCATGGATCCGCTGGACGCGTTGCTGCATTCCTTCGTCGAACAAAAGCGCATGAAGGTGCCGGGCAAGGCCTACACGCCTTGTTATTACCTGCATAACCGGTAACATTTCGGATCGTATCCAGGCCGGGAAACCAACCATGAGCTCGATCAAGGCGATCGCGATAAGAAATCGGCCACGCGTGGCGATGCAAGCCGTTGACAGCGCCCGGGTTACCGTGGCAGGCGGAATTCTCGGCGACTTTCGCGGCTCACAACGCGGTCGACAAGTGACCATACTGAGCGAATCGGCCTGGCGGCAGGCCTGCGCCGAAATCGACACCGACCTGCCCTGGACGGTGCGCCGCGCCAACCTGCTGGTCGACGACGTCGAGTTCGACGAATCCTATGTCGGCAAAACGGTGCGCATCGGCGACGTCGAACTGGTCGTGACCGCGGAAACCGACCCCTGCTCGCGCATGGACGCACAACGCCAGGGCTTGACCGCGGCGTTGACGCCGGCCTGGCGTGGCGGAGTTTGCTGCAACGTCGTCAAACCCGGCGACATCAACATCGGCGATAGCGTAGAGTTCGCCTGACGCGCAACCGCCGACGCTTCAGTCGTCGCCGGCGTTGAGCCGTCGATAGTCTTCGAGCAGCCTGCGCTCGGCGCGAATTCCATTGACGCAATAGGCGCTGACGCTGAGCAGGACTACGGCGCTGCCGACCAGCGTCAGCAGGCTCGGCGTCTCGCCCACGCCGATCCACACCCAGATCGGGCCCAGTATCGACTCGGTCAGCGAAAACAGCGCGACCTCGGACGCCATGATGTAGCGCGTGGCGACGGTAAAGCACCAGAAACCGACGCCGAACTGCAGGCAACCCATCGTAATCGCGATCGCCAGATCGTGATTCGAAATGGTTAGCGACTCGATGCCGAAGTAAGCGACTCCGCCCATGACGATCCCGCTGAGACAGGTCGCCGGAAGCATGTCGGTGCCGCGCTTGTCGCGAATGATCAGCAGAAAAACCACGAACGAGGTCACTACTCCCAGTGCCGCAAGATTTCCGAGCCAGCGGCCCTCGAGCAATCCGTCGGCGAACATCAGGCCGATGCCGGCCAGCGACACCAGCATCGCCGCGACGCCGAAACGCGAGGTTCGCTCTCCCAGCACCAGCCACGCGACGAAGGCCGTCGCCAGCGGCGCGGCGCCGATGATGAACACCGCGTTCGCGACCGTGGTCCACAGGATGGCGAAAATATAGCAGATCGAACCGAGACCCAGCACCAGCGCGGCCCACAGACCCGGGCGGCCGATGGCGCGAAACGCGGAGCCGATATTCGAGCGATAGCGCAACAGCAACAGCAAGAACAGCGTCAGCGAAAACGTGAAGCCGCGGTAGAACAGGATCTGCCAGCCGCTGGCGGCCTCGATATTGCGCAGCAGAATGCCCGACGTGCTGAGAAAAAACCCGCCGATGATGACGAGCGTTATCCCGTAGCCGTATCTACGTTCCATGAAGATCGGGGGCAGAACTATTTTCCCAACTCCACGTCGGAGAATCCGGATGTAATTTAAGAAAAATGGGTCAGTCTCCATTCACCGGGAAAAAATATCAGTTCCCGAGTGTCAATTCCCGAGTGTCCGGCCGTCACCAGATCGCCGCATGCGCGGGGCGGACGCTACCCTTGTGGCCAGCCATCAGGGGACCTTGACTACCGCCCTGCCCCTGATCTTGCCGTCGAGGATATCCTCCGCGGCATTTGGCAAATCGGTAAACTCGAGATCGAATGACAATTCGTCGAGCAGCTTCTTATCCAGGTCTGCCGCCAGCCGTTGCCAGGCTTGCTTGCGTTTGGCGATCGTCGCCATCACCGAGTCGATCCCGTACATCGATATGCCGCGCAGGATGAACGGCGCCACCGAGGTCGGCAGGTTTATCGATTCGGCAAGTCCGCAGATCGCCGC
>JAOTUD010000107.1 GCA_029864065.1 Gammaproteobacteria bacterium
GCCTCCCTCGCAAGCCGCGTCAGCTCGATCTTCGAATCGAGCCGTTTGCGCAACGCCACCGGCGGCAGCGCAATCTGAACGCCGAGCTCCTTGCAGATCTCCTCGGTCTTCTCGTCGAGCATGACGAACAGCAGGCGCGCCGGCCCGTTGCCGGCCTTCTTGATGCGATCGATGACTTCCTTGTGCTGCAGCATGTAGTTACAGACGTCTTCCATCGATTCGAACTCGGCATGGCTCTTCTCGGAGGGCACGAATACGCGCGGGTGGTGGCCGTCGAAGGAGTCGAAGTAGTTGATGTGATAAAAGCGATTGACGAACTTTTCCAGACCGAGCAGGTTGAACGCGGTCGGCGAGACGAAAAAGATCGGCGTCTCGTTGCGTCTGAAAAATGTCAGAATGTCGGATAAACCACGGATCTTGGCGCTTCTGGCCATACGCAACCTCCTCGGGGATGGAATCATTATTATCGATTAAGCTCGGACGATCATATAAGATTAGGCGATCTCGTGCATCCCGTTAATTCTTGAAGCCCTTGCCATGACCCGAGTCAATCGCCGCCGCCGGCGTGCTCCACCAGCCGAAAAACCCGTAGCGATTCACCAGTTAGAGCGCAAGGTTTTGCGTAATCGGTTCGCGCCGCTGGCGGCGCTGGACGAGGAGCAGCTCGAGTTTATCCACGACGTCTCGCTGCGAATTATCGAGGAGCAGGGTATCGAGATCCTGGGCGACCAGGCGCTGGATCTGTTCCGCAAGGCGGGCGCCAGCGTAGGCGACGACGGGGTAGTGCGCATCGACCGCGCCCTGGTGCTGGAAACCGTTGCACGGGCGCCTGAGCGATTCGACGTGGTGCCGCGTAACCCGGCGCAAACCATGCCGGTCGGCGGCGACGTGATCAATTTCGGGCTGGTGTCGGGCACGCCGAACGTGCATGACAATATCAACGGCCGCCGCGCGGGCAACTACGAGGACTACAAGAAGCTGATCAGCTTCGGCCAGTATTTCAACGTGCTGACCTTTTTCGGTAACCAGGCGACGGCGCCGACCGATATGCCCGCCAATTCGCGTCACCTCGATACCACTTTTGTCAACCTGACGTTGTCCGACAAGCCCTTTTTTGCCACCGGGATCGGCGGCGGCCGCGCGCGCGACGCGATCGAAATGAGCGCGATCGCCCGCGGATTGAGCATGCAGGCAATGAAGTCGAATCCGAGCGTGATGACCAATATCAATGTCAACTCGCCGCGCAAGCTCGACGACGCGATGGCCTATGGCGCGATGCAGATGGCAATGTTCGGTCAGCCGGTTACGGTAACTCCGTTCACGCTGATGGGGGCGATGACGCCGTCGACGATGGCCGGCGCGCTGGCGCAGCAAAACGCGGAAGCGCTGGTCGGCATCGCGCTGCTGCAACTGACCAATCCAGGCACCCCGTCGGTGTACGGCGGCTTTACCTCCAACGTCGACATGCGTTCCGGGTCACCCGCTTTCGGCACGCCGGAGAACGCGCTTGCCAATATCGCCGGCGGGCAGCTCGCGCGCAGGTACAAGCTGCCTTATCGCTCCAGCGCCTGCAACGCTTCGAACGCGGTCGACGCGCAGGCGACCTATGAAACCCAGATGGCGCTATGGAGCGCGGTGATGGGGCACGGCAACCTGATTTACCATACGGCGGGCTGGCTCGAGGGTGGCCTGGTTGCGTCTTTCGAAAAGCTCGTCATCGATTGCGAGATGCTGCAGCACATGAGCAAGATGCTGGAGCCGCTCAAGATCGATCTCGACGAGACCGGGCTCGAGGCGATGCGCGAGGTGGGCCCGGGCGGGCATTTCTTCGGCTGTGCGCATACCATGGAACGCTATAAGACCGCGTTCTACGAACCCTTTATCAGCAACTGGCAGAACAGTGAAAACTGGGCGTTGGCCGGCAGCAAGGACGCCACCATGCGCGCGACCGAACTGTGGCCGAAAATTCTCGAGGAATTTACTCCGCCGCCGATCGATCCTGCGGTCAGGGAGCAGCTGGAAGCCTATATGGCGCAGCGCAAGGTACAACTGGGCGGCGAAGAACCGATCCTCGAACCAACCGAATAAAAGAATAAATACGGATTAAGTAAACTGTCCCTGTATTTCACGGTGTGGATCTATGAGGTCATCCCCGCGAATGCGGGGATCTTTGAGCGATGGGAAAGTATCCCGGTACCTCTTATTTAAGGAGTTTTTCTTCGAAAGGATAATGGGTCAGGTTCTCGTAACCATCTTCGGTAATCAGCACCTGGTCCTCCAGCTTGACGCCTTCACGCCCGCCCTTTTCACCGCAATAGACTTCGACGCATAGCATCATGCCGGGCTCGACCACGCCGTCGTAGCCGTGCGCATCGTAATCCTCGCGGTAGCGTATCGCCGGGTACTCGTCGCACAGGCCGACGCCGTGCATGACGACACCGTAGCGATTCGGAATGCAGTTGTCGGGCAAGCGATGCGCTTTCTCGGTGATTTCGGCGAAGCTAACGCCGGGCCTGAGCAATTCCATGTTGGTCATAACATGCTCGTAGGAAATCTGGTAGATGCGCTTTTGTTCTGCGCTCGGCTCGACGTCACCGCATAACCAGGTGCGCGAAATATCGGTGCACATGCCGTAGGTGCCGACCATGTCGGTATCGAGCGCGAGCAGCTCCCCGTCGCTGACGATACGTGGGCCCGATTCCTGGAACCACGGATTGGTGCGCGGACCGGACGAAAAGATCCGCGTTTCGAGCCACTCGCCGCCGCGCTTGATATTGCCGGCGTGCAGCACCGACCAGATTTCATTTTCACTCTTGCCGGCCAGGATGGCGCCCTGCATTTCGTGCATCGCCGCCTCGCATGCGGCCATCGCGCAGCGCATCGCCCTGATTTCGTCCGGACCCTTGATCACGCGCGCGATTTCGGTCACGGCCTGGCCTTCGAAAACCTCGAATCCGGCATTCTCGAGCGCGCGCAACCCGGCGATCTCGATCTTGTCGATCGCGAGTCGCCGATTGTTGCCCGCGTGCGCGCGCATCAACTCGTCGATCTGGTCGGCAAATTTTGCCGCGTGCTCGTTACCGCGGTTGGCGGATTCGAAATAAAAGAAAGACGCGCCGCTGCGCAATTCCCTGACCAGCGGCAGGTGATCGGAGAGGTGATCGCAGCCGTGAAAATCGAACAACACCATGTAGCCGTCCGCCCCGACAAAGCAGGCGCGCGCGGGGTTGTGCGTAATCCACAGCTGCATGTTGGTCGAGTCTGTCGCGTAGCGAATATTGAGCGGATCGAACAGGACGATGCCGCCGTAGTCCCTGCGCTGTAACTCTTCGACCAGGCGTTGCAGGCGGAACTCACGCATCGTGTCGAGATGCGGGACCTCGAGCCCAAGCGCCTCCCATTCCTGGAAGGCGAGCGCGGTGGGGCCGATTTCTACCCGGTCGTTATCGTCGGGCGTACCATCGGGTTTCAACGCGCATTCAGGTTTGCGGTAAGGATCGATCTTGCGATTCGCGCTATCGATGGAGTAGGGAGTAGCGGCCATTGGGTGAATCTCAGGCAAGGGATTAAAAGAGACGCAAGCATACGGGATGACTGGTGTTAATATATATCATTTTTCGACGATTTTTTTTGATCTTTGCGAACGAAAATCCCAATGACCGGCAAAAAAGACCTTTCGCTCGAGACCCGCCTGGCACAGGCCTGCCATTACATCGACGAAGTAACCGGCGGCACCAGCCCGCCGCTGCAGCTGTCGACCACCTATTCCCGGGACGCCGATTACGAATACATCAGCCCCTACAGCTACGGCCGTTCCGACAATCCCTCATGGGAGGTGCTGGAAAAGGTATGCGCCAGCCTCGATGGGGGAGTCGAGGCAAAGTGTTTCGCGTCGGGCATGGCGGCGGTATGCGCGGTTTTCGAAACGGTCAGCGCTGGCGAACACGTGGTTGCGCCGCACGTCATGTACCACGGGTCGCAGGACTGGCTCAGGCGCATTTCCGAGAAGCGCTCGATCGGGCTGAGTTTTTTCGAAGCCACCGATCTTGATGCATTGCAGCGGGCCGTGCAGCCGGGCAAGACCTCCATCGTCTGGATCGAAACCCCGGTCAATCCCACCTGGGACCTGATCGACATACGAGCCGCCGCGGATATCGCCCACCAGGCGGGCGCCACACTGGCGGTCGACGCGACCGTGTCGTCGCCGGTGACCACGCGCGCCCTCGAGCACGACGCCGATATCGTTTTTCACTCCGCGACGAAGTACCTGAACGGACACAGCGACGTGCTCGGCGGCATCCTCGTCAGCGCGCGCCAGGACGAGCGCTGGGAAGACATCAAGCGGGTGCGAACCCTGACCGGCGGAGTGCTGGGGCCTTTCGAAGCCTGGTTATTGTTGCGCGGGATGCGCACCCTGTTCCTGCGTTTCGAGCGGGCCTCGCAAAACGCGCTGCAGATCGCCCGGCATTTCGAACACCATCCATTGCTGGAGCGGGTTTTGTATCCCGGGCTCGAAAGCCATCCCGGTCACGGTATCGCCTGCCGTCAGATGACCAACGGCTTCGGCGGCATGCTGTCGCTGCTGGTCCGCGGCGGCGCCGACGAGGCCAGGGCGATCGCCGCCAATACCGAAATCATCGTTCGCGCCACATCGCTGGGCGGGGTCGAAAGTCTGATCGAACACCGCGCGTCGATCGAGGGCCCGCACAGCGCGGTACCGAAAAACCTGTTACGCTTGTCGATCGGCATCGAGAATTGCCAGGAATTGATAGACGATCTCGAGCAGAGCCTGCGACGCTCCGCCAAAACCTGAGGAGAGACCCATGTCCGTTCAAAGTTCGATAGATGACACCACCGCGGCAATCGTGTCGGCACTGTCAAATCACGACCTGTCCGATTCTGAAAAGCAGCAGATTACGAATATCGTCAGCCAGTTGCTGGTCGAGACCGTCGAGAAAACCACCGATGATCACATCGAGACCTCGGCCAGCTGCTGCGGGCACGAACTCGACCTCGCCCACCAGATCAGGGAAGAAATGAATCGCAAGAAGGATATGTTGATCGCGAACCTGAAGGCTTTACGCTAGCGGCAGAACTACTCGTTGGCGAACTCGTGGCAGGCGTGTTCGATCGCGTGCGCGAAGGATCGTGCCAGGCTGCGGATGACGAACAGGTCGTAGGTCGGAGCGTCGTCGACCTGCACGATGGTGGCGTTCATGTGCGCAACCGAGGTCATGGCGCAGCGCCCCGGTGCAAACGCTCGCGGATGCAGGTCGATCGCGGTGTTCTTGGCCATCACCTGGCGCGCGCGCGCGCCGCCGAGGCGCAGCGCGCAACGACCGTGGCTCTGGTCGACCACCGCGCCGAGCTTGCCAACCGCATCCTGCAGGGTTTGCAGTAACTCGCCCGGCTTGCGCCCGGCCTCGTCATCGCAGCAGACAATCATCCAGCTGTTGGGACCGTTCCAGGTCACCTGGGTTTTTCCGTCGGAATTGCTGATTCCCGGCTCGGTGGAGCATTCGATGCCCAGCGCCTTGCCGATCGCGACGGCAGTCTGGTCGTGTTTGCCCTTGAAGGTCAGCACCTGGATCGCGGTCAGGGCCCTGCGCTCGGTGAGCCGCAGGTTTTTATAATCGACGATATGCTCGCCGGCGCCGGGTAGCAGCGGCGAGACTCTTACGGGCAGTTCATATTTATCAGGCACGAACGAGTTCTCCCTGTGGATCGATGAAGACGGGGTGACAAACCTCGACCTGGAGTTTTTCATCGTCTAGCGGAAATACCGCCTCGAATTTTTCGCCATGGCGCGCGGCGCCGTCGCGCAGCAGCCCCAACGCAATGCCACAGTCGAGCTGAGGGCTGTAGGTCGTCGCCGTAACGTGGCCCTGCGACTGGCTGACGCTGTCCAGCCTGGTATTCGGATCGACCAGGTGCGCGCCGATACGCAACCTCCTGCCGGGTTCCAGCGATTTCAGGCCGACGACCTGCAGACGCCCGTGGCCGACCAGCGCCGGTCGTTCGGAACAGTGCTTGCCGATGAAATGCTTGGCGCGATTGGCCATGCCTTCGAGACCGAGATCCTTGGCGGTGGTGCGGCCATCGATCTCGGAACCGGCGACGTGACCTTTTTCGATGCGCATGGTGCCGAGCGCCTCGGTGCCGTAGACGCTGACGCCCATGTCCTTGCCGGCCTCGAGCAGTTCCAGCCAGGCCTGTTCCCCGTAGTCGGCGGGGACGTTGACCTCGTAGGCGAGCTCCCCGGAAAACGAGATACGGAACAGGCGCGCGGGGATATTGTTCAACCTGCACTCGCCGACCGCCATGAACGGAAAAGCCTCGTTGCCGATGTCGATATCGATGACTTTTTCCAGCAGCTTGCGGCTGTTGGGCCCCGCCACCGCGATGCCGGTCCATTGCTCGGTAACCGAGCAGAACACGATGTCGAGTTCTGGCCACTGGGTCTGGTGGTATTGTTCCATGTGCGCCAGCACGCCGGCCGCGTTGGCGGTGGTCGTGGTCATGAAGAAATGATTCTCGCCGAGGCGCGACGTGGTGCCGTCGTCGTATACCATGCCGTCTTCGCGCAGCATGATGCCGTAGCGCGCCCTGCCGACCGGCAGCTTGAGCCAGTTGTTGAGGTAAAGACGATTGAGAAATTCGGGCGCGTCCGGACCCTGGATGTCGATCTTGCCGAGCGTGGTGACGTCGACCAGCGCGACATTGCTGCGCGTCGCCTCGGTCTCGCGCACGTAGCAGTCAAACATGGTGTCGCCGTGCTTTTGCGGAAAATAGCGTGCCCGCAACCACAGGCCGGCCTCGATGAAGACGGCGCCCTGCTTTTCGTTCCAGTCGTGAATCGCGGTGCGGCGCACCGGCATGAATTCCGTGCCGATGGTATGCCCTGCGAACACGCCCATCGCCACCGGCACATAGGGCGGGCGAAACGTGGTAATGCCGACCTGGGGTATCGGTTCGCCGCGCTGACAGGCGAGGATCGCGAGCGCGTTGACGTTGCTGGTCTTGCCCTGGTCGGTGGCCATGCCCTGGGTGGTGTAGCGCTTCAGCAGCTCGCCCGAATCGTAACCTTCCTGCGAAGCGAGCTGCACGTCGCTCGCCTTGACATCGTTTTGCTGGTCGACGAACTGCTTGTAGGGTTTATTGTACGGGGTCGGTGATATCCACAGCGCCTCGATGGCGTAGGCGCCCTCGTCCTCGGCCCTGGCCGCTTTTTCTTTTCTCCCCTTGAAACCGACCATTTTGGCGGCCTCGTGGCCAGCCGACTGGCCCTGGTCCAGGCAGTCCTGCAGCGCGAAACTGCCGGCGGCAGCGCCCACCGACACTTCGGCCTGGCACGACTCGCCCGGCACGAAAGACAATATCGAGTCGTCGTAAACCGGCTTCGCGCCCGACTGGCTGTGCAGGTGCACGTTAGGATTCCAGCCGCCGGAACAGGCGATCAGGTCGCATTCGATACGCTCGGGATCGAGGGTGTCGCCCTGGGTGGTGACGATTTGCGCGGCCTTGACGTGTCTGCCGCCCTCGACGGCGCCGACGGTGCAGCCGGTGATTAAACGGATCGAAAGTTTTTCCAGCTCGGCCGCGAGCGGCGCGTCGGGGTGCATCCGCGAATCGACCACCGCGGTGACGTAGATCCCGGCGCGGTGCAAATCGATCGCGCTGCGGTAAG
>JAOTUD010000108.1 GCA_029864065.1 Gammaproteobacteria bacterium
GACTCTTATCCTCTATCAAAAAATTCAAACATACCGGAGACATCAAAACGTCATCCCGGAAATTGCGCAGCAATTATCCGGGATCCTGACGAGATACCGCGGTCGAAATACTTGCGCCATCATCCCGATCGTTCCCAATACCTGTAATCTCGGGGGCACAATACTTAATTCGCCTTCAGCGAATTAAGTATTGTGCCCCCCTAATCTGGTGCTCATAACTGGAATCGAACCAGTGACCTCTTCCTTACCAAGGAAGTGCTCTACCGCCTGAGCTATATGAGCGTTATTCCCATGCCTCTCCTGCATCTGGAGCGGGTGGCGGGAATCGAACCCGCGTCATCAGCTTGGAAGGCTGAGGTAATAGCCACTATACGACACCCGCGAAAACGCAATATTTTACGCCTTTTTCGACACCTTAATATATACGGGAGTCGAAAATTTGGGAGTGGACTACTCATCCCGCCCCTGTCAACCCTGATCTCAATTCCGGGGACACAATACTTAACTCGGGTCAGTTCCACCTTCCACGGCAACGCGGTTGATGAATTAAGTATTGTGTCCCCGGAATTCTTGTTCGGGCCCACCCACACCATATCTTTTGCGGACCAGGGCGCGCATAAGAGATGGTGGAGGGGGGTGGATTCGAACCACCGAAGGCAGTGCCAACAGATTTACAGTCTGTCCCCTTTGGCCACTCGGGAACCCCTCCAGAGCAAGGGGCGTATTCTCTACACGCCCCCCGGCCATGTCAATAGCGGTGGACCGCACCACCCAAATTAATCAACAACTTACCCCGCCCCGCCGCTACTTGGCGGCACGCCGCTCCTTGACTTCCCTGATGACTTCTTCGGCGACGTTTTTCGGACAGGGCAGGTAGTGTTCGAACTCCATCGAAAACTGGCCCCGACCCGATGTCATGGTGCGCAAATCGCCGATATAGCCAAACATGTCCGACAACGGCACATCGGCCTTAACGCGAATGCCCGTCGGCGTAGGTTCCTGCGCCTTGATCATGCCGCGCCGACGATTGAGATCGCCGATCACGTCGCCGACGTGGTCCTCGGGTACGTAAACGTCCACCTTCATGATCGGTTCCATCAGCTGCGGACCGGCCTTCGGGATGGTCTGGCGATAGGCGCCCCTGGCCGCGGTTTCGAAAGCCACCGCCGACGAGTCGACCGCATGGAATGCACCGTCGTAAAGAGTAATCTTGACGTCGAGCAGCGGGAATCCGGCAAGCACGCCCTCGTACATACAGCTCGCAAAACCTTTCTCGACCGCGGGCCAGAATTCACGCGGCACGTTACCACCGGTAACGGTGGATTCGAACTGGTATCCGCTGCCGGGCTCGCCGGGTTCGACGATATAGTCGATCTTGCCGAACTGGCCCGAACCGCCGGTTTGCTTCTTGTGCGTATAACTGTCCTCGACCCGCTGAGTAATGGTTTCGCGGTAGGCGACCTGCGGCTTGCCGACCTCGACGTCGACCATGTGGGTGCGGCGCAGGATGTCGACCTTGATATCGAGGTGCAGTTCACCCATACCCTTGATGATGATTTCACCGCTGTCCTCGTCGGTTTCGACGTAGAACGACGGGTCCTCCTTGACCATCTTGCCGATCGCGATCCCCATTTTCTCGGATGCTGCCTGGTCTTTGGGTTTGATCGCAATCGAGATGACCGGATCCGGGAATACCATCGGCTCGAGCGTTGCCGGATGCTTGGGATCGGCCAGGGTATGCCCGGTTTGAACGTTCTTCAGGCCGACCAGCGCAACGATATCGCCGGCTTCCGCCGAATCACGCTCCATGCGGTCGTCGGCATGCATTTCGACGATACGGCCGATGCGCTCCGTCTTGCCGGTAAAGGTATTGAGCACGGTATCGCCCTTGGCAATCTTGCCCGAATAAATGCGCGTGAAGGTCAGCGCGCCGAAGCGGTCGTCCATGATTTTAAACGCCAGCGCGCGCAGCGGCTTGGTCGGGTCGACCAGCGCAACCTCGCCGGTTTCGTTACCCTCGAGATCGATTTCGGGCTGCGGCCTGACCTCGGTCGGATTCGGCAGGTAGTCGACCACGGCGTTTAGCACCAGCTGGATGCCCTTGTTCTTGAAAGCCGATCCGCAGTAGGTCGGAAAGAAATCGAGTGCGATAGTGCCCTTGCGGATGCAGCGCTTGATTTGGTCGAGCTCGGGCTCTTCGCCCTCGAGGTACATCATCAGTAACTCGTCGTCCTGCTCGAGCGCGGTTTCGATCAGTTTCTCGCGGTATTCCTCGATCCGGTCGGCCATGTCCGCGGGCGGATCCTGGATCCTGTAGTTGGTCGGGTCGCCTGATTCGTCCCATACCCAGGCCTTGCGGGTCAGCAAATCGACGACGCCGACGAAGTTTTCCTCGGTTCCGATCGGCAGGGTCATTACCAGCGGGTGCGCGCCGAGCACATCCTCTACCTGCTTGATCACGCGGTAAAAATCGGCGCCAAGGCGATCGAGCTTATTGACAAAAATGATGCGCGAAACTTCGGAATCGTTGGCATAGCGCCAGTTGGTTTCGGACTGGGGCTCTACACCACCGGAGCCACAGAACACACCCACGCCGCCGTCGAGTACCTTGAGCGAACGGTAGACCTCGATGGTAAAGTCGACGTGCCCGGGGGTATCGATGATATTGAGCCGGTGGCCGTTCCACTCACAGCTGGTCGCGGCGGACTGAATCGTAATACCGCGCTCCTGTTCCTGCTCCATGAAATCGGTGGTCGCGGCGCCATCGTGCACTTCGCCGATTTTATGAATCTTGCCGGTAAGCTTCAAAATACGCTCGGTGGTCGTGGTTTTACCGGCGTCAACATGGGCAAAGATGCCGATATTCCGATATGTATTCAGGTTAGCCATGGTGGTGGTGTCCAGTTAAAAGTAAAAAAATCTAGTCGTGCCGAGGCCCCTGCCCCGGAATTTGCAACACAAAAAGCCCCGTCTTGTCTGTATCAAAGACGCAAAAATTACTGTAAATTATTGATTCACAAGGAAATTCTGCGAGGCCCGAAATCTGCCGGCGCATATTTTAACATACTGTCGTGAAACTGATAGTACCGGCCAGGATTTATTGACCGGAAAAGTAAAATAGTTCCACGGCAGGATTTTTCAACCATTTTTACCTGGTTCAATTCCGCGGAATTCGGCGCGGTTAACGGTGCCTGAAATCTGGGCTGCGTTTTTCGACGAAGGCTGCCATCCCTTCCTTCTGATCGTCGAGGGCAAAGGTCGACTTGAACATTTGCCGCTCGGTTTTCACGCCCTGCGTCAGGCTGGTCTCGAGCGCCAGATCTACCGCCTGCCTGGCCATGGACACGATCGGACGCGAGAAACCCGCGATTTTGGCGGCGGCGGCGAGCGCGGCGGCGAGATATGACTCTAGAGGTTCCACGCGCGCCGCGAGACCACTGCGCTCCGCCTCGCTGGCGTCCATCATGCGCCCGGTCAGGCACATATCCATGGCTTTCGACTTGCCCACCAGCCGGGTCAGGCGCTGCGAGCCGCCGAAGCCGGGAATAGTGCCTATGGTGATTTCCGGCTGACCGAACTTCGCATTGTCGGCAGCGATGATAAAGTCGCACATCATCGCGAGTTCACAGCCGCCGCCGAGCGCGTAGCCGGCGACCGCGGCAATGACCGGCTTGCTGCAGCTGGCGATACTGTCGCAATGCCGGGTCAGGCCACCATCTTCGAGCATGTACTGGAAACTCGCGTCCTTCATTTCGGTGATATCGGCGCCGGCGGCAAATGCCTTGTCGTTACCGGTCAAAACGATAACGGCAATCGCATCGTCGCGGTCGAGTTCGGCAAAAACCTGTGCCAGTTCGTCCATCAGGCCCAGGCATAGCGCGTTCAAAACCTCGGGCCGGTTGAGTCTGACCAGCGCCACGCTGTCTCGTATTTCGACTTGCAGGTAATTTAACTTATTCATGAATCGATACCTTCGAACTGTTGGATGATGTTGCGCTCCGGCGCCGGGATCGGAATGCTGTGATTTTTCCGGTAATTGAACCAGACGCAGGCGGCTTTCGCAGTCGAGTAAGGCTGCTCGTCGCCGGGCGCAAATATCGCAGCCTCGAAATCGAAGCTGCTGTTACCGAGCCGGCTGATGCGCGATCCGACCTCGAGGGCGCAGGGATGGTGGATCTGCCGCAAAAAGGTCACGTGGATATCGGCGATGATCAGGCTGTTATGCACCTCCGGCCCGGCGCTCATATCGAGCAGGCGATGAAAATAGTCGAGCCGGCCGGATTCGTAATAACGCACGAACTGCACGTTATTGACGTGGCCGAACATGTCGCAATCGCCCCAGCGCGTCGGCGTCGCCGTGAAAAACCTGAAACCGGGGCGCAGGAAGCGTCCCGAATCAACCCTGCTGGAATCCGACATGGTCTGCGTCGCCCGGCTAGCCTGAATGGCTAGAAAACATCGGCGTCGATCCCCATGACGCTCGCCGAGCCCGCTTTCACCATCAGCAGTTGCGCCTCGCTGCGCGGTAAGATACGTTCGATGAAGAAACGCGCGGTGTCGATCTTGTGCCGGTAAAACCGATCGTTACTGCCTGCGTCGATGTAACGCTGCGCCGCCAGTGCCGCCCTGCCCATCAGCCAGGCGCAGGCCACGTTGCCAGCCAGCATCATGAAATCGACGCCGACCGCGCTGCCCAGGTCGGGATCTGCGGCGGCCTGCGCGAGGTACCAGCCGGTGGCGTCCTCGAGCGCCGCCAGCGCCCCGGTGAAACGCGGCGCGAGCGCGGCGATGTCGCCATCGGCACCGGCAAGCTCCTGCTCGAGCTGTTTCATCTCCGCGATCAGCTCGCCCATCGCGTGGCCATTGTCGCGCAGCATTTTACGCCCCATCAGGTCGAGCGCCTGGATACCGGTGGTGCCCTCGTAAATGGTCAGGATCCTGGCATCGCGCATATGCTGGGCGGCGCCGGTTTCCTCGACGAAACCCATGCCGCCGTGCACCTGCACGCCCAGGTAAGTGGCCTCCTGGGCCATCTCGGTGCACCAGCCCTTGACGATGGGAATGATCAGATCCACGCGGCGCTGGTGCGTCTCCCGTTGTGCCGCCGACGGCGAGTGATGCGCCCGGTCCGTCTCAGCCGAGGCGTAGTAGGCCAGCGCCCGTCCGGCCTCGGTAATCGCGCGCATTTGCATCAGCATTCGCCGCACGTCCGGATGGTGGATGATCGTGCTGCGCTCGCTGTGGCCGCGGGCGACGCCCTGCACCCGCTCTTTCGCGAAAGCCACGGCGCCCTGGTAAGCGCGTTCCGAGATCGCAACGCCCTGCATGCCGACCTCTAACCGCGCATTGTTCATCATCGTGAACATGCAGGCGAGGCCGTTGTTCTCTTCGCCGAGGAGGAAGCCGATTGCGCCGTCGCCATCGCCATAGGACATCACGCAAGTGGGCGACGAGTGGATACCCATCTTGGATTCGACCGAGACCACCTTGAGATCGTTGCGCGCGCCCCTGGAGCCGTCCGCGTTGGCCAGGAATTTCGGGACCAGGAACAACGAAATACCCTTGACGCCCGCGGGCGCATCCGGTAGCCGCGCCAGCACCAGGTGCACGATATTGTCGCTCATTTCGTGCTCGCCCCAGGTGATGTATATTTTCTGCCCGCGGATCCGGTAATGGTCGCCATCGCGCTCGGCGCGGGTCTTGATCGCGGCGAGGTCGGTGCCCGCCTGGGGTTCCGTCAGGTTCATCGTGCCGCTCCATTCGCCGCTGATCATGTGCGGCAGATAGAGGTCCTGCAGGTTTTTTGGGGCGTGGGTTTCGATGGCTTCGATCGCGCCCGACGTCAACAGCGGGCAAAGCGCGAATGCCATGTTCGCCGAGTACCACATTTCCGCAACCGCCGAGTGCACCAGGAAAGGAAGACCCTGACCGTCGATAGCTATCGATTTGCCGATTCCCTGCCAGCCGTTGTCGACAAACTGGCGATAGGCTTCGGCGTAACCGGGCGGGCTGACGACGGCTTCGTTCTCGATATGGGTGCCATGATGATCGCCAGCCTGGTTCAGCGGTGAAAAGACCTCGCTGGCAAACACTCCGGCCTGTTCCAGCACCGCCTCGACCAGGCCCGACGTGGCTTCCTCGAAGCCCGGCAGGCCTGCAATCGAATCGAGTCCGGCGATTTCGTCGATGACGAATTGCATGTCCCGGATTGGCGCATTGTAGTCGATCATAATAGTCACCTAGCTGTGAAAATGTACCAGTTCACGGAGTGCCGCACGATCCGGAACGATACGGTTTTCGGGTAGGCTTTTATCTTCGTACCCGAATGAAATTCCGAATAAAAGTTTCATGTTCTCGTCGATGTTCAGTTCGCGCCGCACCGATTCTGCGTCGTAACCCAGTATCGTCTGCGGGCAGCTGGCGACACCGTGCGCGCGCATCGACAGCATCAGGTTTTGCGCGTACATGCCGACGTCGCAGGCCTCGCGAATCCCGCACCAGTCTGGCATCAGAATAAATACGACGTGGGGCGCATCGAAAAATTCCAGGTTGCGCAAAAACGCCCCACGCTTGCCGTCCCGGTCTTCCCGCGTCACGCCGAGCGCCCGGTACAGCAACAGGCCCACATCGACCTGGCGCCGACGATAAATACCATCGTATTTGGCTTCGTACGGGAAATCCAGCGTATGCTTACCGGCACCGATGGTTTCCATGAAAATACAGCTCAGACGATCACGCATTGCGCCGGAAACCACGTGACTTTGCCAGGGCTGGGTATTGCAGTTCGACGGCGCCCAGGCGGCGGTCTCGAATATCTGCTCGATGATCCCCTGCTCGACCGGTCGCGGCAGAAAACCGCGCGTCGAGCGGCGCGCGCGCGCGAGCTCGTCGAACATACGGGCGATATCGGAACCGATGTGATCAGCATTCATCGTTTTGATTAACCGCTAGTCAAGTTTCGCAAACATCATTTATATTACAACAACCTTAATCAACCAAAGGAAATCCCATGGAAGAGCGCGCGATCTGCCGTTTTCCGCTCCCGGTTTTCTCCGAGTTGCCGGAAGACATTCAGCGACGAATCACCGAGGTGCAGCAGAAAGCCGGCTTCGTTCCCAACATTTTTCTGACCCTGGCGCGCCGACCCGACGAGTTCCGCGCCTTCTTCGCCTACCACGACACTTTGATGGAAAAGGAAACCCCGGGATTGAGCATGGCCGAGCGCGAGATGATAGTGGTCGCAACGTCGGCGCGCAACCAGTGCCAGTACTGCGTGATCGCCCACGGCGCGATTCTGCGCATCCGCAGCAGGAATCCCTGCATCGCCGATCAACTGGCGACCAATTACCGCAAGGCCGACATATCGGAGCGCCAGAAAGCCATGCTGGATTTCGCCCTCAAGGTTTCGCGCGAGGCCGAGACCGTCGCAGAATCCGATTACCAGCGGCTCAACGGGCTCGGCTTCGACGACGAGGACATCTGGGATATCGGTACCATCAGCGCTTTTTTCGGATTATCGAACCGCATCGTCAACATGACGAGCATGCGCACCAACGACGAGTTTTACCTGATGGGAAGAGTGCCCAGGGAAAAATAGGTTACACTTGACCCATCCAATGCAGTCCGGAAATACCCGTGAGCGAAGCAACCGCAG
>JAOTUD010000109.1 GCA_029864065.1 Gammaproteobacteria bacterium
TGACCTGGTCGGGCGCGGCGTCAGGGCGGTGGACGTAATCCGCCCCGGATTCTCGGCCGACTGCCTCGAAACCCTGGACGAGATCGAGGTCGAGTACCGCAACGAATTCCTGGCGCTGGGCGGCGAGCAGTTCAGCTACATCCATGCGCTCAACGACCGCGATGCCCATATCGAAATGATGCGCAGCCTGGTGCAGCCGTATTTACCCGGCGCAGGCCTGTCCGATCGAGTCTGAATCATTGGCTGCAGGCAATGTCTACTATCAGCTCGCGCTCGCGCTGCCTCAACCTGAAAAGAGTTTGAATCATGTTTAAATCCTTCTTTCCAAATCCCCGGATGTTCTTCCTGTCGGTAGTTGTTTATGCCGCCGCCTGCAGCTTTGCCTGGTACAGCTTCAACGAGCAAATCGGTGGATTTCTCGGTTTCGACCTGTCGTCCTCGGAACCCGTTATCGGGTTGGGGCATTTTGCAACGGACTCTTTTTTACTGTTTTATATTTACTACATTACCTGCTGCGGGCTGTTCGCGGCATTCTGGTTCTGGACCGCAAACCATCCGTGGCAATGGTGGTCGGTCGTGGGCTCGATGCTGATCCTGTTTTCGACCTATTTCTCGGTGCAGGTTTCGGTCGCCCTCAACAACTGGCGGCGACCTTTTTTCGACCTGGTGCAGCGTGCGCTGGGCGGTTCGGCGTCGCAAGGAGCCGACAGTATCGACATCGTCAAAGCGGAAACCGCCATTGCGTCGGATTCCTCCGCACTATACGACCTGGTGCTCATTTTCGCGCAAATCGCTTTCCTGGCCATTTTTGTCTACGTCATCACCAGGTTTTTTATAAGCCACTTTATTTTTCGCTGGCGCACGGCGATGAACGATTACTACACCGCGCAATGGGAAACGGTGCGCAAAATCGAAGGTGCATCCCAGCGCATCCAGGAGGACACCATGCGCTTTGCCGAGATCATGGAGGGCCTGGGCGTGTCTATCGTCGACGCAGTCATGACACTGTTCGCGTTCCTGCCAGTGTTATGGGCGCTTTCACAGTATGTTACCGAGCTACCCGTGGTCGGGGTAATCGCGCACCCGCTGTTCGTTGCGGCGCTGGTCTGGTCGGTATTCGGCACCGGTTTGCTGGCGCTGGTCGGGATAAAACTGCCCGGGTTATTTTTCAAGAACCAGCGCGTCGAGGCCGCTTTCCGCAAGGAACTGGTCTACGGCGAGGATGACCCTGATCGTGCTCAACCGCTGGCGCTCAGGGAACTGTTCGCCAACGTGCGCAGGAATTACTTCAGAATTTACTTTCACTACATGTATTTCAACGTTGCACGCAGTATGTACCTGCAGGCCGATAACATCTTCGTCTACGTGCTCCTGATACCGACGATTGCCGCCGGCGCCATTACCTTCGGCATCCTGCAGCAAATCCTGACCGCGTTCAGCCAGGTCAGCAATTCGTTTCAGTACCTCGTCAATTCGTGGACGACGATCGTCGAGCTGCTATCCATTTACAAGCGCCTGAGCTCGTTCGAGGCGGCGATCAGGAACGAACCGCTGCCGGCTATCGATCAGTATGTTACCTGATCATAGAGTCCGTTATTGAAGGATCGCGGTTAGCGTAATATGTGCCTGGTCCTGTTCGCCTATCGCCGTCACGCGGATTACCCGCTGATCCTGATCGCCAACCGCGACGAATACTACGCGCGCCCGACCCGTGACGCGCACTGGTGGGATGACGCGCAGGTGCTGGCCGGGCGCGACCTCGAGGCCGGCGGCACCTGGCTCGGCATCAGCCGCGACGGGCGCCTTGCCGCCGTCACCAACGTGCGCGAGCCGGGCGGCATGCGCCCCGGCAGGATTTCGCGCGGCGAGCTGACGCGCGCTTACCTGTCCGGCGACGAACACCCCGAAGCCTACCTGAAGCGCCTGGCCCCGCACGACCGCGATTACGCCGGCTTCAACCTGTTGATCGGCGATCGGCAGGGGTTGTGGTTTTACTCGAATCGCAACCCCGGGATACGCCGCATCGAACCCGGGGTGCACGGTATCAGCAACGGCGCCTTCGACGAATCCTGGCCCAAACTCAGTTCCGGCAAGGCGGAACTGGAACAGATGCTCGACGGCGAAATCAGCGAAAACGCCCTGCTCGAGATCCTGACCGACCACCAGGTGGCACCGGACCACAGGCTGCCGAGTACCGGGGTGTCGCTCGATATCGAACGCATGCTGTCGAGTCGATTCATCCGTTCACCCGAATACGGCACCCGCGCCTGCAGTGTGATTACCATTGACCGCGCCGGGCAGGTCGCGTTTTGCGAACAGAATTACCGCGACGCCGAGCACGACGGCGAGCGCGTCCGCGAATCCTTCACCATCGCTACCGGCCCATAGTTTTTGGTCAGATCAAAAACCTGCTTAGTTATTGATCTGACCAAAAACTATGGGGGTAGCGCAGGTCGGTACGGTGAGTACAATAGATGCAGCCATCGACTCGGTGTGCGCGGGCAGCTGCGGTGGCGAACCTGTACCAGAACCGTTTACGATCTATCCCGAATGAATGACGAATGCCATCGGTTAGCTTACACCAGCCTCGACGACGGAATGCTCGAAATCGTCTGGGGCGACGGTGCCAAAGGCAGTTTCCATCCAATCTGGCTGCGCGATAACTGCCGCTGCGAAATTTGCGGCGATCCGGCAATCGGCTACCGCAACCTGCGCCTGACGCAACTCGAGCTCGACTGCAAACCACGGGCTGTCGACACCACGCCCGCGATGCTGAGCGTGGTCTGGGATGACGAACACCGTTCGCAGTATCCGGGTTCATGGCTGCGCTGCCATGCTTACGACGATGCGCTTAGGGCAGCAAGGGCGTTCAAACCCAGGTTATGGGACGAGTCGTTTCGCAGCAGCCCTCCAACCTGTGACTATGCCGATGTCGAGTCTGACGACGGTGCGCTGCTGCGGGTGTTGCAGCGGGTGCGCGACCACGGCATCTGTTTCCTGCGCGCTGCACCGGCCGAACCCGGTATCATCGAGGCGCTGGCGCGGCGTTTCGGTTTCCCGCAGGAATCCAATTTCGGACGCGTGCAGGACTTGCTGTTCGATCCGGGTAAACGCAGCATCGCCAACGACGTCAAGGCGTTGAAACCCCATACCGACGAGCCCTACCGCGCATCACCCCCCGGCCTGTTACTGTTCCACTGTATCGCCAACGACCAGAGCGGCGCCGGGGCCTCGCTGTTTATGGATGGCTTCGAACTCGCCACAAAACTGCGCCAACACGACCCCGGGGGATTCGCGGCGCTATGTCGGTATAACCAGGTTTTTCGCCGCCATTTCGCGGGAGATGTCGACCTGATCACCGAATTTCCCGTCATCAGCGTCGACGAATTCGGCAACCTGAGCGGCATTCGCGTGAACGATCGCGTCGCCGCGCCGCTATCGATTCCAGCCGGGCAGGTCGAGGTTTATTATCGCGGCTTGCGCTACCTGCTCGAACTCGCCGAGCGCGAAAGCCTGATGCTGCGGCAAACCCTGCAGCCCGGCGATATCGCCATTTTCGACAACCACCGCGTATTGCACGGTCGCAGCGATCTGACGATAAACGGGCAACGCTGGCTGCAATGGGTCCAGGTCGAGCGCGGCGATTTCCATTCCAGCCTGCGCATTTTTGCCGACCGTTTGGGTATCGCGCGCGATGCCAATCCGCTGCTCCGAGGCGCTTACGGCTCCGCCTCGAAATATGACGATTGACCATGCCGAACCGACGACCGCAACTGACGCGCCGGGCGACGGATGAGCCGCGGCGGAAATTGCGCGCGATCCTGGGCCATCCTGGCTGCCCGGCGCCACGCGGTTACGCGGATATTTAACCAGACAGGAACGAGTCCAGCATGAAAGTACTGGTAGTAACCGGCAGCAGCCGGGGCATCGGCGCCGAGATCTGCCGGCAGGCTGCGGCCGAGGGCTGGAAGGTTTGCATCAACTATGCAAACTCGGAGGATGAAGCCGATCACGTCGTCGCCGAAATTCGGCAACGGGGCGGCATCGCGATCGCGCTGCAGGCAAATGTCGCCAACGAAGAAGAGGTCGTTACGATGTTCGAGCGCGTCGACCTGGAACTCGGTCCGGTGACCGGACTGGTCAACAATGCCGGCGTCAACGGTGGCGGCACCCGCGTCGACGAAATGGATGCGTCGGTTGCGCGCGCCGTGTTCGACATCAACGTACTCGGCGCATTCATTTGCGCGAAACATGCCATCAAACGCATGGCCAAACGCCACGGCGGCAACGGGGGCTCGATAGTCAACGTGTCGTCGGCGGCTTCCCGGCATGGCGGGCCCTTCAGCTACGTCGACTACGCCGCTTCCAAGGCGGCGATCGATACCTTTACCATCGGGCTCGCGAAGGAACAGGCCGACCAGGGCATTCGCGTAAACTGTTTGCGACCGGGCGTCACGCTGACCGAGATCAGTGTCGATTACGCCAGGCGACACCCGGAATGGCTCGAATGGGTGCTGCCGCAGGTGCCACTGGGGCGCCCCGGCGAGGTTAGCGAAATCGCCAACGGCGCGATGTTCCTGCTGTCCGACAAGTCATCCTACGTTACCGGCGCCATCCTCGACGTCTGCGGCGGCTGGGTCAGCCCCTAGCCCGCAAATCTCACCGTTTTACGTCGCGAGGGCGTCGCAAAGACACTGTGGCGGGCTGCACGCAGCAGAGACCCGCGCAGGCGCAGTCGACACAACGTCGAGCAGGCCGTCGGGAGTACTGCCCGTCACAGTGCGCTTTGCGGCGTCCGCAGCAGGAAATCGGTGAGATATACGGGCTAGTCGCCGCTGGCGCGGGTGGGACTGTCCCGGCCGCAGAGAGGGATGGTTCTCGCGGAGACGTGGAGGACGCGGGGAGCGCGGTGGTTGGAGTGGATTTACCTCAGGCCACGGGCCGGCGTCATGGCGGCCGCGTTATCCCGGAACCCGATCCAGGACGCAATCGATTGCTTCGACGGCAACATTACCGGCAAGGTCATAATGTTCAATTCGAAGTAAATCGAATGGATGCCGGAGCAGGCCCGGCATGACGGGTGCTCGTGGCGTCTCCGCGCCTTTGCGAGAAACGCCCCTGTCACGCTAGAGGGAAAACAGCGCTTCGGCATTGCGATTGAGGACGGCGGCCAGGTCGTCGACATCGCACTGGCGCAGTTCGGCCATGGTGCGCAAATGCTCGACGATGAACGCCGGCTGGTTGAGCTCGCCGCGGTGGGTTGCGCCGGGCTGGTCGGGCGCGTCCGATTCGAGCAGCAGCGCGTCGTCCGGCATCGCGGCCACAATGGCGCGCAGTTTTTTAGCGCGATCGAAGCCGACCGTGGCGGCGATGCCGAGCCTGAAACCGAGATCGTACAACTGCTGCGCCTGCTGCCAGCTACCGCTGAAACTGTGCACGACCCCGCCATGGCGCGCGTGCCGGCGCAACAGGCCGATGGCTTCGTCCATAGCCTTACGCACGTGCACGATGACCGGCAGACGATGGTTGCCGGCCAGTTGCAACTGTTCCACGAACAAGCGCTGTTGCCAGTCCGCGTCGACGCGCGAAGCATAATAATCGAGCCCGCACTCGCCAAGCGCAACCGGTTGTTCGCGCCCGAGCCATTCGTCGAGTTCACGCAAATGCGCGACCTGGTGCTGTTCGACGAACCAGGGGTGCAGGCCGTAAGCGGGATACAGGCCCGCGTTGTCTGCGCAAACCTGCTTCACCTTTTCCCAGCGATTGGCGGTCGTCGCCGGCACGACCATGCGCGCGACGCCCGCCGCCGCGGCCAGCGCGATTACGTCACCGCGCCGCGCGTCGAAGCGATCGTCGTCGAGGTGGCAGTGGCTATCGATCAGCTGCATGCCCTGTCACGACGTCTCATAAGGTCACTGATTATAGGCATCAACACGATTTCCATCGCCATGCCCATCTTGCCACCGGGTACGACGATGGTATTGCGTCGCGACATGAAGGAACCGCTGATCATCGATAGCAGGTTGGTGAAATCGGTATTGCGGATATCCGGTTTGCGGAATCGAATCACGACGAAACTTTCGTCCGGCGTCGGGATATCGCGCGCGATAAACGGGTTGGACGTGTCCACGGTCGCGACTCGCTGAAAATTGATATCGGTTTCCGAAAACTGCGGCGTAATATATTTGACGTAGTCGGGCATGCGCCGCAGGATGTTGTCGATAACCTCGTCCTTGCTGTAGCCGCGCTCCTTGCTGTCGCGATGAATCTTCTGGATCCATTCCAGGTTCACCACCGGCACCACTCCGACCTTGAGATCGACATAACGGGTCATGTCGATGTCGGCGGTCTTGACCAGTCCGTGCAAACCCTCGTAGAACAGCAAGTCGGTATCGGGTTCGATATCCTCCCACGGGGTAAACTCCCCCGTCGCGCAGTCGATGCCGAGACGCTCACGCTGCAGTTTCGCTTCGTCATCATTATGCAGGTAGAAACGCTTTTGCCCGGTCCCGTTCTCGCCGTAGGTCCGAAACAGTTCCTCGAGCTTGCCGAACTGGTTTGCCGCCTCGCCGAAGTGGCTGAAGTTGATGCCGGCACGGTTGGACTCCTCCACCCTGTGCTGCATGCCGGCGCGGTCATAGCGGTGAAAACTGTCGCCCTCGATGATCACCGACCTTATTTTCTGCCGATGAAAAATCGATTCCAGCGCTTTCTTGACCGTCGAGGTGCCCGCGCCGGAGGAGCCGGTAACGACGACGACAGGATGTTTTTTCGACATGAATCGAACTCCGCTAGCGTGAGGCGCCGATTTTAGCCTGTTTTGCGGACGGCCGCGATGCCGCGCCAGGCGCCCCTTTTGTAGCTGCAGGTAATATTGTGTACACTGTTAAGGATATTCCTGTCTCGTCTTGTCGGCGCTAAAATTCTTTGGCGCTACTTGATTCAAACAGAACTGCAGCACAGATTTGGGAACCAGCAGGGGGCATGATGACTGTCTGGTGGTGTTTTATTGGAGATTCGATCAGCACTTGAGCACACTATCGAGATTACTTCGGGTCAGGCTTAGGAAAGTCAAACTCAGAAAGCTGCGCAGCATAAAGTGGTTGGCCGGGGTTATCTTTATTACGTTTGGCTGGTACGTCATCGATCACGTGCCGAGCAACGAAATCGCCTGGGTAACCGGGTTGCTGTTGTTCACCATTTATCTTTTCGTATTCGAGATCGTCAACGTCGACGAGGCCGCCATCACCATCATGGTGCTGCTCGGCGTGTCGTCGTTGATGGCCCCGTCCATGGGGCTGGAGCGGGGACTGGTCGATACCCAGCACCTGTTTGACGGTTTCTCGAGCAACGCGGTGATGTCGATCATCGCGGTGATGATCATCGGCGCCGGCCTCGACAAGACCGGCGTCATGAGCAAGCTCGCGGTATTTATTCTGCGCATCGGTGGCACCACCGAAAGCCGAATCATCCCGATAATCTCCGGTGCCGTCGGCATTATTTCGTCGTTCATGCAGAACGTCGGTGCCGCGGCCCTGTTTCTGCCGGTGGTCAGCCGAATTTCCGCGCGCTCGGGCCTGCCGATGTCGCGCCTGCTGATGCCGATGGGATTTACCGCGATTCTCGGTGGCACCGTCAC
>JAOTUD010000110.1 GCA_029864065.1 Gammaproteobacteria bacterium
CCGGCACCAAGGTTTTCGTGCCGGCAAAGGCGAAGCGTTTCGAACTCGGCGAGGACGAGGAACTGATCATCGACGAGCGCGGGGTACGCCTCGCCAGTCACGAGCCCGAGGACGCCGACTAGGCGTCGATCCGAGGGGGCCTGCGCATGGAAATACCGCATCCCGAATCGAGGCGGCTGGTCCTCGACGGTTGCCGGCGGCTGACCGGTCCGTCGCTGGTCTGGAACGAAACCGGCGCGATCCTCGACGTGCTGGTCGACGATCTCGATATGGATCGGGTGCTTCACTGCTGGCAGCGGCACGTGGATGGGGTCGTTGCCGCGGTGCAATGGCCCCAGCCGAGGCTAACCCATCGCCGCTTCGAAAACGGTTTCAACCTGCTGCTTGCCGCGCCGCTCGACCAGCTGTACAGCGCGGTCAGGCTGCTCGAAACCGCCTGGTATTTCTGCGCCTGCGAGCTGCTCGGCGTCGCTGCCGGGCCAGCGGACGGATTCATCGGCGCCATCACCGACGAGATACGTTCGGAAAAGAATGCGTCGCTGGTCGCGCTGCAGGCGGCAGCCGCGTATCACGGCGTGGATTTCCTGTTCGATGATGAAACTGTTTTCGTCGGCCATGGAACCGGCTGTCGGGTCTTCAGAGTTGACCAGATTCCCCCTGCCGAGCAGATCGACTGGGTGTCGGTGCACGATATCCCGGTCGCGTTGATCACCGGTACCAATGGTAAATCCACCAGCGTGCGGCTGCTCGACGCAATCGCGCGTGCCGCGCAACAGGTGTCCGGCATAACCTCGACCGATTTCGTGCGGGTCGGCGACGAAATCCTCGACGAGGGGGATTACTCCGGGCCCGGCGGCGCGCGCCTGCTGTTGCGCGACCCGCGCCTCGAGGCCGCCTTTCTCGAGGTTGCGCGCGGCGGCATTCTGCGCCGCGGGCTGGCGCTCGGACGCGCCCGCGCGGCGCTCGTCACCAATGTCGCCAGCGACCATCTCGGCCAGTACGGGGTCAACACGCTGGCGGCGCTTGCGGCAACCAAGTTCGTCGTGCGCGAGGCTCTCACCGAGACCGGCGTGCTGGTCGTCAATGCCGACGATGCCTGCAGCGTCGAATACCTGGCCGACCAACCGCGAAGCAACCTGTGCTGGTTCGGCCTCGACAGGCCAAACCCGATCATTCGGCAACAGATCGAGGATCGCGGCCGTTGCTGTTTTACCGAGGCCGGCGGGATCATCAACTTCGATGGCAACAGCTTTTCGAAGATTTGCGATGTTGCCGCGATTCCGATGACCCTGAACGGCGCCGCACGACACAACATCAGCAACGCGCTGGGCGCGGTCGGGGTTGCCAGCGCGATGGGTTACAGTGACGAGCAGATCCGGGCCGGGTTATGCCATTTTTATAGCGATGCGCGCGACAACCCGGGGCGCATGAATATTTTCGAGCTTGATAATGCGGTCAGTGTCGTGGTCGATTTCGCCCATAACGCCCACGGCGTCGCGGCGGTGGTCGATACCGTCAAGCAGCTGCCGGCCAGGCAAAAATGGGTCCTGTTCGGGGCGGCCGGGGATCGTTCCGACGACGAGATCGCGGCGATCGCGAGCGGCGTGTGCGCAATCGATCCCGATTACGTGGTTATCACCGAGCTTGAAAAATACCTGCGCGGCCGCGCGCCGGGCGAGGTCGGTGAAATCATGAAGTGCGCCTGCCTGCAGCAGGGCGTCGCGCAAAACCGGATCCACATCGCCGAGTCCCCGCTCGCCGGCGTCGGCTACGCGCTCGAGCGGATGCAGGCCGACGATCTGGGATTATTTCTGGTATTGGCTGAACGAAACCAGGTGATCGACTATCTCGATTCGCGCCGCGCAAAGAAGCCGGATTGAACGGATGCGTAAATTATTCAACAAGATACCACTGTCGTTACTGATCCTGCTCTGTCTTACCCTCGGGCTGGCGCCGTTTTCGCCGGAGCCTCATCTCGTCGAAAAGCTCAGGCTACTGTTTGCGGGCGAGCTCGTCAGGCCCATCGATATGTTCGACCTGTTGCTGCACGGGGCGCCATGGATGCTGCTCGCGTTGAAAATGATTTTTAAAATGGCGGATAATCAGAAAGACTAAACTCGAGGCTGCCGCCGGTTAACGGCGCCCCCGCAGCGGAATCGTCTGCGCGCCAAACCATCGTCTTTTGCGACGATATCTGCAGCGACCGATGTTACCCTGATTATAGAGGAGCCAGGTCTATCCAAGCGGAATCATATCGATTAGGGTTTGGCGAACAGTCTGAATAACTAACAATCAATAAAAGGCATGGCAGGCATGGAGCGTCGGGGCGAATTTTTTTCCAGAGAACTGGTTACGACACCGGGTCGCTGGTATCGAATGCCGCGCTAGGGTTTTTCGACGGCATAGATTCGGTGTTGTGGTGCTATGCGTTTGCGACCATTATTTTCAGCAGCGCGCTCGCCGTCTTCCTGCCGCTTGGCCTCGCGATCATGCTCGGCGGATGGGTAATCCTCAGCATTAGCGTTGCGCTGACCAGCCGGGCGCCCGTGCACATGATCGCGCTCGACGAGCAGGCGGTGGTCATCATCGGCTCGATCAGCGTCGTCATGGTAGCCGAATTCGGTGCCGCGGTATCGTCGCTGCGCGGCCTGGCGACGATACTGGCGATCATGAGCCTGGTTTCGCTGCTCGTGGCGCTGTGTTTCTTCCTCGCCAGCCGTCCCGGTATTTCGCGCCTGCTCGAGCTGCTGCCTTACCCAGTCATCTGCGGATTCATGGCCGGTATCGGCTGGCTGCTGCTGGACGCGGGCGTAACGCTGGCGCTCGACGTTCCGATTTCCGCGGAACTGCTGCGACAGTTGAACCTGGACAACAACCTGTTCAAGCTGATGACCTGTGTCGGCGGTGGCGTCTTTATGTTCGTGTTTACCGCCAGGTTAGAAAAACCCTGGTCGCTGCCGGCGGCTTCTATCTTTATTATCCTGGTTTTTTTAACGGTCGCGTTTGCTGCGGGGCATAGCCTGGAAGAACTGCGATCGCAGGGCTGGATATTCGATATCGGGTTTCCGGATGGCGCCGTATCCGGCCTGCTGGGACAATTGAACCTGTCGCACATCGATACCGAATTCATCGTCTCTATCACCCCGCAACTGGTAACAATCGTTATCCTGACCATGCTCGTGGCGTCGATGAACCTGTCGGCGATGACGGCTGTCAACCTGAAATCACGCATGAAGACCGGCGCCGAGATGCAGGCGCTTTATTCTACGACTGGATGTATGCCAACGTGCGCAGTTTCCGCGCCCCGGATTACGCGGTCGTGTGCATCATTCTGGTAACCGTAATAGCCTTCGGTTTCATGCAGGGGATAGTGGCCGGAATTCTGCTGACGGTGCTGGTGTTCGTGCTGCGCTATAGCGCGATCCCGCCGATACAGGAGCGGTATTCGCCGGTCGATCACCGCAGCTCCGTCGAGCGCTCGGTGGCCGCCGACAAGGTACTGGAACAGCACGGCGGTGAGGCCCTGGGTTACGTACTACAAGGCTGCCTGTTTTTCGGCACCGCCAACACCATCAGGGATACGATACGAGACAGTATAGAGAGCGGCAGCTACGGCGCCATCCTGCTTGATCTGCGCCGCGTCACGGGCATCGACGTATCGGCGCTGAATGCCTTCGCGCAGGTCAAGCAGATTTGCGACGTGCATGGGATCCGGCTGCTCTATGCCTGCAACGACGAGGAAACCGGGGACAAACTGGTCGCGCCAGGGGCGGTTAGCATCGTCGACGACCAGCCGCAGTTTTTTCTGCAGGCGGATTTTGCCATCGAGCAAATGGAAGCTGTCTTGCTCGATAAATACGCGAATCACAGCAGGGCCGCGTCGGTGCGGAGTCAACTGATGGACATCCTGGAAAACGAGAAGAGGTGCAGGCGTTGCTCGATGTCATGATTCGCGTCGAGTGCGAGGCCGGGGAATACCTAGTTTCACCAGGGCGATCCCGATACCGGGTTTTACGTGCTGGAATCGGGTTTCATGTCGGCGACAATAAGCACCGGCAAGTGGCCCAGCCAGCGCCTGAAGAAATTCAGCGCCGGCTCGGTTATCGGGGAATTGTCCAGCTTTACCCTCGAAGGCACGCGCACGGCGTCGGTGGTGGCGGATGTGCCCGCGGTGCTCTACTACCTTAATCCGGAAAGCCTCGATAGCATGGAAATCGTGCACGAACTCGTGGCTCGCACGATGGGTTTACGCATGGACTACATGAACCGACGCCTGATGTGGGAGCTCGTCTAGCCATGCCTGTCCCGGGATTGCGGTAACCGTTCCCGTTTTGATCGATCGAATCTGCGCGCAGTATTAATTTAACTATTCAACCCGATCGCCGATAAGCTGGATTGATGCCACCTGATATCGTGCCGGTGCAGGGATTGCGGCCGACCAGTATTGATTAGCATCGAGTTGAAGCAACCTGAATTAACGAGCCATGCAAGATATAGAAAAAGAATTGAAGGAAATCACCGGGCTGATTTCGCTGCCGGAAATATACCTCAAGGTTCGCCGGCTGATAGAGGACGAGACTTCGAGCATTGACGACTTCGCCAATGTCATCATTATCGACCCGAACCTTTCGACCCGCGTGCTGAAACTGGTCAATAGCGCTGTTTTCGGACTGCCGGAGCCGGTCGACAGCATCACCCGGGCGATCAACATGATCGGCATCGACCAGTTGCATAACATGGTGCTGGGCGCATCGGCGATGTCCAGCCTGGATCTGCCCAATGAAATCCTGCCATTGAGGCCGTTCTGGCATAACAGTCTTTATACCGGCGTACTGACCCAGCAATTCGCGCTTATGCTGCAGCTGGAGCGCAGCGATCGCCTGTTCATCGCCGGCCTGTTGCATGAAATCGGGCATCTCGTACTGTGCGCCAGGTTTCCCGATCATGCGCGCGAGACGATCATGGTATCGATACAGTCGGGCCGCCCGTTGCACGAGATCCAGCAGCAATTGCTGGGTTACCACTACGGCGATATCGGTGCGATGCTGATCGCCAACTGGAACCTGCCTGTGGAATTGCAGGCGCTGATACGCTATCAACCGGCGCCGGCAACGGCTCCGCAACCAAAACCCGCGACCGCGTTGCTGCACCTCGCTCATGCCTACGCGGGCCAGGATGTCGCCAACAATCTCATCGATGTCGAAAACCTGGTCGACGCCGAGGTGCGCGCGATGATCGATCTTTCGCAACAACAAATCGACGAATGCCTGGGCGTGGCCAGGACGGTAGGCCGCGAAATCGGCAACAGTATCCTGGCGTAACGGCACGGTGCATTACGCGCCCGGCAGGGCGCTATACCTGCGCTGCGAAATTGCACCGGCCGCTTGTGCGATACCTGTGTATGCCCGGTCGTCTCAAGCATTCGGCGTGGATTGAATCGGAAGCGCCAGCCACCATGTCAGGCATCAAGCCCCGTGGGAGGTGCTAGAATACGCGCCTTTCCAGCACCTATCTGATTAACGAGGAACCCGGGCAAATATAATGGATATCCCCGCCGCGCTGTTTCCCGGTGTTTATTTGTGGACCGGTGCCGCAGTTTACGCGATGTTGATGCTCGCGGCCCTGTTGACCGCACCCTGGGCGAAAATCCGCGATAACGAAGCCCAGCATATCTTCCTCGGCGCGGTCGTCGCCGTGGGCCTGTTATGGGTGATGCGTGGCGGTATCCAGCAGGGCCTCGATTTTCACCTGCTGGGCATGACGCTGCTGTGCCTGATGTTCGACTGGCAGTTCGCGCTCGTTGCGGCGAGCCTGGTGATCGCCATCGCGACCCTGCAGGGCCCGGCCGGGTGGGAAGCTTTCGGCCTGAACGTGCTGCTGTTGGGTGCGCTGCCGATATTTTTTACCCGTGCTTTCCTGTATCTGTGCCAGCGCCGGCTGCCGCACAATTATTTCATCTATGTTTTCCTGAACGCGTTTCTCGCCGGGGGGCTGTCGATCATGCTGGCCGGGGCCGCCTCCGCATGGCTGCAATATGTCGCCGAGGTGCAGCCGGCCGGTTCGATAGCGCGGAATTTTTTACAAATATTGCCGCTGCTGATGTTCGGCGAGGCCTTCATCAACGGCGGCACGATGACGCTGCTCGTCGCCTACCGGCCGCGCTGGGTCTCGACCTTCCACGACAGCTGGTACGTCACAAACAAGTAACCCTGAAGGATCGCTTCGATTGTCGCTAGCCGCGCTTCGAAAAAGCGTCGGTTCGCGCAGGTCCTGACCATCAAGACCCGTTGGCAGCGACCGCCGGGGCAGGCTGGTCGCCGCCAGGCTGCTGCTTAGATTGATTCCATGTAATCGATCATGCGCCGGCGCATTTTTTCGTCGGGAAGCCGCCCGAAACCCGCGCCCATGTTATCGACCATGTGCCTGAGCTTCGACGTGGCCGGGATGACGCAGGTCACCGCCGGGTGCGCGGCGATAAACTTCAGGAAGAACTGGCCCCAGCTCGCGCAATCGATTTCGGACGCCCAGTCCGGTAGCGCCTTGCCCTTGACCTGTCGGAACAGGCTGCCACGCTGGTAGGGGCGGTTGATCAGCGTCGCGATGCCGCGCTCGCTCGCGATCGGCAACAGTCGCTGTTCGACCGACCGGTTCGCAATGTTGTAGCTGAACTGCACGAAATCCAGCGGCTCATTTTGCAGTATGGTTTCGAGCTCGTCGTGGTAACGCCCGTGCGATGTGGTGATGCCGATATAGCGGATCATGCCCTGAGCCTTCCAGTCCTGCAGCGTCTCGAGGTGGGTTCGCCAGTCGCGCAGGTTGTGAATCTGCATCAGGTCGATACGGTCGACGCCTAGCCGCTGCATGGATTGCTGCATCTGGCGGATACCGCCGTCCTTGCCGTTGGTCCAGACCTTGGTCGCGGTGAACAGGTCCTGCCTGTTGCCTACCTGCTTCAACAGTTCCCCGGTAACGGACTCGGCGCTGCCATACATCGGCGACGAGTCGATGAGCTGGCCGCCCCGGTCGAAGAACGCCTGCATGACTTCGACCAGCGGCGACCGCGCGGCGTTACCCGGGTCGACATCGAAAGTGCGGGAAGTGCCGAGACCGATGACCGACAGCTGTTCCCCGCTGGATGGAATCTTCTTCTTGATCACGCCGCGCTCCATGGCGGCCGCAAAGGCCGGTGCCAGCGTGCAGGCCAGCGACGCCGCGCAGGTGGATTTTAAAAAGCTGCGACGGGAAAATCCGTCACCTGGATTATTCATATCAAGTCTCCGTTAACGCTGCGCCGGTCGATTCCAGGCGACGGTCGTTTTTATCGTGATGGGCGCCCAGAAATATACCGACCAGGGTCCAGATCAACGCCAGCAGGGCCGCGACGATCGCAATGGCGCCGAGGCCGAGCCCGACGCCCTGGGCGAGGCCGGTGTAGGTCCAGCCCGCCACCACGTCGCCGCCCCTGTAGACAACGATATCGATCACCGGTTTCGTTTTGAAGCGGGTTTCGCGTTCGACGCCGGTGAACAGCATTTCCCTGGCGGGCCTGGTGATCGCGTAGTTGCCGGCGCGGCGGGTGATCTGCAGGCCGACCAAGATCGCAAGGCCCGGCGCGACGGCGGCCGCGACCCAGCCGAA
>JAOTUD010000111.1 GCA_029864065.1 Gammaproteobacteria bacterium
ACGAACCTGGTTGACGAGTCATCAGTCTGGCTGCCATACGAAACTGTGCATACTTTTTACGCCCATCCCGCCCCATCGGGGAGCGGTTGCTTTGCACAAAGCAGTAACGGTCTTGCCTCTGGAAACCACTATCTGGAAGCGATATCGCATGCGATTTGCGAATGTGTCGAACGTGATTCAACCAGCCTGTGGCATCATAAAAGTAAATCAGAAAAAGATGACATAAAGCTCGATCTCGACAGCGTCGACGATGAAATCTGTCAGGAATTGATAGCTCGGTTACAAGCCGCAAATCTCACGGTGACAGTATGGAATACCACAAGCGACAGCGGGATCCCCAGTTTTGACTGTATGCTGCTCGACCCGCAACAGGCGCTCACGCACCCAGGACTGGGAGCTGGGTGTCACCCCTGTAAATCGATTGCACTGGTACGCGCACTCACCGAGGCAGCGCAGGTGCGCACGACCTATATCGCAGGTTCACGCGATGACTTGACCCACCGGGAGTTTAAGCCATCGGAGTTGGAGCAAAAAAATCGGCTGCTGCACAGGATAGCCGGCAACAATAGTGGTGTCGTCGATTTCGCAGGCATCGTAGACCAACGATTCGCTACTTTCGAAGAAGATGTCGACTGGATGCTGGCTCAGCTAGGTAATATCGGCATTGACGAAGTCGTTTGCGTTGACCTTAACAAGCCGGCATTGGAAATCCCGGTGGTGCGCGTTGTCATTCCCGGTCTCGAGGGTCCACACGACGAAGACGATTACATCCCCGGGCCGCGCGCCCGTGCTATCGCTGGGCAAGCAACGTGAGAGCCATCGTATTTGCCGGGCCGAGTATCTCCCGCAAAGAGGTGGAGGCCGTTCCGGGTGTCGAGTGGCGGCCACCGGTATCGCAGGGAGATGTCTATCGCAGCGCACAAACAGCGCCCGATTTCATTGCCATAATCGATGGCTATTTCGAAGGTGTGCCATCGGTATGGCACAAGGAAATACTGTGGGCAATGTCACGCGGGATACATCTGCTTGGTGCCAGTAGCATGGGTGCACTGCGCGCAGCCGAGTTGCATCAGTTTGGCATGCGCGGCGTGGGCGAAATCTTCGAAAACTTTCGCGATGGTATTTTGGAAGACGACGATGAAGTAGCGGTGTTGCACGGCCCGGCGGAATTGGGTTATCCCTCGCTTTCGCTGGCAATGGTCAACGCGCGCAAATCAATTACGGCTGCGATGGAAGCCTCGATTATCAGTCAGCCTGTCGCGGAATCCCTGGTTGCACTGGCCAAATCTATTTTTTACCAACAGCGCCAGTGGAAGGAAGTGTTTGCGCTGGCGCGGGAATCGGGAATCGACGCAAACGAACTGGCGGCATTGGAGTCCTGGCTAGAGAGTAGTGAGCAGGATTTGAAATTGCAGGATGCCAGGGCGATGCTGGCTCAATTGAACGAGTTGATGGCGTCCACCAGCGAACCGTTTCACTGTGACTATGCCTTTTCGTGGACCGTGATGTGGGACAGTGTGGTAACTGGAGACACCGGCCAACCACCCACTGAAGACGGCGCTAACCAGGTCGATATCGAGTCGCTCGTTCTCGACGAACTCAGACTGGACCCGCAACAATATCGGCGGATAATTTTACGCGCTCGATTGAAACAGATCGCACGGCGTGAAGCCGTGCGTGCGGGCATCGAAGTCGACGAAACGCAAACGCGCCGGCAGCTTCAGAATCTGCGTGAGGCGCATGAATTGTACACACGCGCGCAACTCGATTCCTGGATCGAGCAAAATGACTGGGATCCCAAACGTCTGCAACAGGCACTCGAACTCGAGCAGCAGTGCCAATCAGTGATCGATAAACTGGGTGATATCGACGATCGAATGCTAATGGATGAATTACGGTTTGATGACGAATATGCGGCGTTGAAAGCACGGGTTGAGGCCAGGCGGCAAGTCGATCTGTCATCATTCGCCGGTGTTGATGTCAAACCCCCTCAATTGCTCGCCTGGTATTTCGAATCACAGCTGAGTGCTTCCATACCCGCCGACCTCGACGAATATTTGTTCACTACCGGTTTTCGCGATCGCGCAGAATTTTATCGTGTGCTCAAATATTACTACCTCACTACACTTGCAATCGAAGGTGAAAAGCAGTAGAACTCTTCCTTAGTATTTGAAATAACAACAGTAACAAAAAATACTATCGGGGGACATGGCAGTTCGGCCCAACCATCCAGGCGGAACCCGATTCCGTCTGTATCCGCAGGCTCCGATTCTCGATCCAGCGCGGGAGCCAGAAACCGTTATTGTGTCCAGCCCGGCGGGAAGCGTCGGTCCCGGCCCCGAAGACGATCGCATGTACGCGATCAACCCAGTCGATAAATGGCCACCCTACGGCGTGCAAACCCGCCGAGATGGTTCGCCTTACCTGTACCTGCCCCCTTGGGATGGGGATATCCATCCGCCGGCCTTCCCGGATCGGGACGGGCATTTCGATTATCTTGACGAGAACTCGCCCGAATTCCTGGTTGCACACCTGTTTGGATGCGTGCGTTTTGTGCAGGACATCTGGGACGGCTATTTCGGGGAAACGATCGAATGGCACTCGGCCGACGCTTTCGACAAAATGGAACTGGTCCACCTGCCGCGCTACGACAATAGCCGTATCGGCTTCGGTTTTATCGAGTTCGGGTCGAGTGAAAGCGAGAGCGGCATCTTCTCTCATGACGCCACCAATTTCGACA
Organism: Gammaproteobacteria bacterium; assembly: GCA_029864065.1. Classification (GTDB taxonomy): domain Bacteria; phylum Pseudomonadota; class Gammaproteobacteria. Next base: position 2,741 of record JAOTUD010000111.1, read on the forward strand.
TCATCGCGCACGAGGTTGGCCACGGCATCATTTACAGCACCGTGGGCCTGCCGGACCCCGAAGGCGAAACCGGCGAATACAATGGCTTCCACGAGTCGGCCGCCGATCTGGTCGCAATGATCTCCTGCCTGCACTTCAATTCGGTCGTGGACGAGCTGCTGGAAAATACCCGGGGTAATCTCTACATGCTCAACCGGCTCAATCGAATCGCCGAGCTGAGCCAGAATGAACAGATACGCCTCGCATCGAATTCGGTGACCATGTCCGAATTTATCCACGGCTGGCGCAGAGAGCATCTGCTGTCGCAACCGCTCACCGGTGCGATATTCGACACGCTGATCGATATCTTTCACGAACAATTACTCGATCGCGGGGTAATTAGCCCCGAGGTCGAGGCGCTTGCCGATCGTTATGAATACGAACCGCGTTACCAGTCGCTGGTACAAGACATGTTCGAAAACGCCTACGCCGGCGAAATGCCGACATTTAAGGAGGCGTTACTGGATGCGCGTGACATCATCGGTCACTACCTGGCCGAAACCTGGCGCCGTCTGCCCGCCGATTATTTGAGTTACCTGCAGGTCGGCGACATCCTGTGCGAAGTCGATCGGGATTTCTCCGGCGGCGAGTATGCTCGCATCATCGTCAACAATTTCGAGTACCGCGAAATCGGCCTGGTGCCATTGGGCCCGCAGTTGGCCAAACTGCCCAAAGAAAATCATATGGATTCGTCGCGCTGGATGTCGCCCGATAGCTGGGAATTCGATGCGCAAATGCGGGAGGCCTATTGAATCGACCTGTGGATCAAAGAATGCAGGACTCAGCCAGAGGGTAATAGTGGCTGGAGTGTAAAGGTGGACAACAACTAAAACCACGAGAGGAGGGATGTGATGAGTAACTTAATGATGCCATCGAGGGTGTTGCTGTACGGTCGTGTGGTACAAGGCATCTCGATCGATGTAAGTGTCTTCGACGCTGGGACCGGGGGTATTCCTGGCCTTGGAAATAACCGGTTTTTACGCAAGCAGTTTGATCCTAGTAAATTGGATGAACAGGATGAAAAGGCAGCTTGTTTAGCGATGATTTACGGCTTCGAATACGAAGCGCATTATTACGATTTGATGGCGCCCACGATAATGCTGGTGCACGGTGAAGGCATGGATCAGAGTCGCGGTCGCCCAGTCGTTGATGCTGCCACTGCCGCTGCCGCTGCCGTCGAAGCTACCACTGCCAGTGTAGTTGCCGCTGCCTATGCCGCTACCGATGGACCTGGCGCAGCCAATTCCGCTGCAGCTACAGCTGCCGCTATCGCTGCCTATGGAGCTGCCGCCATCGCTGCCGAAGAGGCTGCAACCAAACCGGGGGCCACCCCTGCCGATGTAGTTAACGCTGCCGCTGAAGCTGCCGATAACACTAGCGAAGCCGATATGGCTGCGGTTGCCGCTGCCAAGGCGGCCGCGGCTGAAAAGGGAGCCACCCCAGACAGTGTAGCTGCCGCCGCCGTTACTGCTGCCGAGCAAGCCGCGCTTGCAAGCGGAGCTACCCCTGCCAGTGTAGCTGCCGCTGCCGCTAATGCCTCCGCTGCCGGCCCTTACATCGGCCGGGTAGAAGGGCCGTTTCCGGGTTTCGCGGACAATGTCAGGGTCTGGCCTTACGACAAGGACGATTTTTCGATGCGGCTCGATCCCTGTTCCGGGCCGATCGAATCGATCCTGCTCGAAGCCGAAATCGACGATGCCGAAATGGCGGATGAGATGGCCGGTCGAAAGGTGAGCGGCAGAAAGGTTGGTGGCTACCTGGGCCGGGGGCGTAAAGTGAGCGGCAGAAAGGTCGGAATTAGTGGCCGAAAAGTTCGCGGAGACTAGCCTGAGCATTGCACCAGTATCCGGAATGCTGACGCCGGGCAGGTGCGCTTAAGTCAACCCGGCTTTACGCAAGCCCTCGATAAAATGCATAGTTTCATCGGGGTATTTATCCGGCAGCATTTTGCTCCACCGCTCCACGGAAAAACCCGGGTGCGCCGACAGCGTTTTCCGGGCGTAGGTTCGGGCCAGGTCCAGTTGCCCCAATTGTGCATGACTGGCTGCCAGAATGCGGCTGCCCTCGGTGGGATTGTTCATTTGTTCGACCACGCTAATTGCATCCTGGTATTGCTTCAGGTTGTAGTAGGCGCCGCCCAGAATCCACAGGTATTCGTCCGGATAAAACGGGTTTAGGTGCATCGCTTTCTTAATCAATTCGACCGCCTCATCCGAGCGTCCAGAGTGCGCATAGGTATCGGCGAGATCCGATATCACTTCGGCATCGTTGGGGTTTAGTTGAAGTGCTCGTAGATACGCATTGATCGATGCCTCATGGTGCTTTTGGTAGAGCGAGACAAACCCTACTCGCGCATGGCCGCGTGCGTCACCCTCGTCGAGTAATACCGCTTGCCTGGCGAGACTCAGTGCGTACTCCAGCGTTTCATCCGGATTGTCGGACCAGGAAAACAACCATTCCAGGTTAAGCGTTTGCGCGATCGACGAAAGTGCGCGTGCGTAACGCGGATCGAGTTTCGCGGCCGTTTCGTAATATTTTCGCGCCAGCTGTAAATCTTCCCGGGTATAACGATAAATATGCTGTTGCCCCTTTAGAACCATATCGTAGGCTTCGTGATTTCCAGGCAACATGCGTTCCCGGTTTGCACTTTCCTCGGCGCTGATTTTCACCGCACAGACATTACAAATGATCGCGGAAATTTCATCCTGAACTTCAAATATATCGTCGAGGTTTCGATCGTAATTTTCTGTCCAAACGGTTTGAGCCTTGTAGGTATCAACGAGTTCAATCGAGATACGAACACGATTACCGGCGGTGCGGACACTTCCATCCGCGATATAGCGAACGCCCAGTTCGGCACCAATTTGCTTCGCTGGTCTCATCTTGCCTTTATAGGTGAACGACGAGTTGCGTGAAATGACGAACAGGTTATGAAACTTGGCCAGATTAGTGATGATGTCCTCGGTGATACCTTCAGAAAAATACTCATATTCCGGATTGCCTGTGGTATTTTTAAATGGCAGTACCGCAATTGATGGACGCACCAACAAGCCGTCTGCATTCCTGCCTGGGGCAGTCACGATAGCTGATATGCGTGGGCTGGCAACTCGCATCGCGGTAGTTGCATCTTTTACGATACGGAATACCCCGATCGGTTCCCTGATGTTTTTAAGTCGGTGTAACCCAAGATATTCATAGCTAAAATATTTTGAATTTTTTACCTGCTCGTGTACCGAGCTGGATATATAAACACCGCCTGTATCACAAAGACCTTCGATGCGGGAAGCGATATTGACGGCGTCGCCAAAATGATGTTTGGCATTATGAAGGACGTCGCCGAGGTGAATGCCGATTCGAAAACGCATTTTACGATGTTCAGGATAGTCCTTGTTGTATTCTTCGACACTGTCCTGTGTCTTACTGGCAAAACGAACGGAATTCACCACGCTGGTGAAAATGGCGAAAATCCCGTCGCCGCGGATATCGAGGATTTCTCCATCAAATTCGTTGCAACCTCTGGCAAACAGGTCGGTAAGTTCACTGATACCCTTGTGGGTGGCCTCTTCGTCGTCCTGCATCAGACGGGTATACCCAACTACATCCGCAAACAGAATTGCTTTCAGTTCTCGCCGGTTCTTGTTGTTGCCACTGTCAACCACTGAACCTGTCCTCCCGGATCGGCAATAGTTAGTATGTCGCGGGGACCTTTTTCTACTTCAGAGGCCAGATCCACCTGCTACCGGTGTCTCGTCCGAATGCGACTTCTACCTTGTTATCAAGGGCATCGCTCAATGGGCCTCTGGAGGTACTCCATTCTTTCGAAAGCAAACCAACAATATTAACATCACCATATTCCCCATCAAAAAAGTACCCTTCCCGCATACACCCCTCGTCAGTGAATCCAAGGCGTTTAACAAGGCCGACCGACGGGATGTTGTTGGCGTGGACATAAGTTGTTATGCGGTGCAGTCGTAGCTGGTAAAAGGCCAGATCGAGCATCAACGCCATGGTTCGTAACGCGACTCCACAGCGTCGCATATCCTTTTTAATGTAGATAAAAATAACGCCGTTTCCGTCGGCATAATTGATTTCCTGGAGTCCGGTATGCCCAAGCGGCTCACCGTCCTGATCGCATATTGAAAACAGATAGCTGGTGCAGGGTTCCGTTTGCACCAAATCGCTTTGCCAAAATTTCTCTAGTGAATGAGCGTTCAAAGGCACGGCCAGTTTGCTCTCGATCAGAGCCAGATCTTTGATATCCTCGTACCACACGGCAATGTGCTCCACGTCACTGGCTGTGAGTGGTTTCAGGTAGAAGTGCTGACCGTTACTATCACGCTGCTGGCTCATCTCAAGATCACGACGACCAATGTATTGGTGTGAACATGCTTAAACCTCTTCCCATGGAATTCCCTTCTATTTCCCCGCGAAAATAATCATATTAACACTCCTAATGATCTATCACGAATATCCATATGAAGTATTTTAATTTTCAGCGGCTTAATGTTACCAGGGGCGGAATCGAATCTTAGCTTTAAATTCTTGATTTAATTAATTATTTTTGATTTCTATAATCAATAGTTACAACACTTATACCAACAATATTCGGATATGATCGAAGTTATTCTTAACCTTTGCCAAGGTTTATTTGATCTTTACATAAAATCGCGAAAGCAATGGGATGGACTCCTCCTCACTCTATCGGCATCGATGTGCCAAACTGATAGTGTCCTTAACTGGACTTCCCTCAAACCAGTGGACACTCATATACTTTAAATTAAAGCATATGAGAGAGAGCAATGACCAAAGCGAGATTTACCGAGGAATTCAAAGA
>JAOTUD010000112.1 GCA_029864065.1 Gammaproteobacteria bacterium
TGCTCGAGGATCGACCGGTAAAGCTTCACGCTGTGCGCGCGCAGGTTCATGATGGTGATGTTGTGCGCGTAATGGGTGCACAGGCCCGCCGCGTGCCAGGTCGACCCGGCGGTGAGCTCGTTCTTTTCGATCAGCACCACGTCTTCCCAGCCGAGCTGGGTCAGATGGTAAATCAGCGACGCACCCATCACTCCGCCACCGATAACGGCTACCCTTGCATGCTTTTTCATTTGTGGAACGCGTGGTACGGTGGTTTTTCGAGCACGGCGAGCGGGAAGCGCTCGCCGGCCACCTCGATCAGGCAATTCGCATGATCGATAGCCTGGTCCCGATAGAACATGACGAAGCACAGTACTTTCCCAGTGCGAAACCCCTGGCCGCCGGAGGTACAGTGGCCGACGATGCGATCGCCGTAATAGACCGGTTCGTCGTGCAGCAGCAAAACCTCCTCGCCGTCGACCTCGCACAGCCTCAGCCGCTTGTCCCAGCCGTCACGGTGCTGTGCAAGCAAGGCTTCCCTGCCGATAAAATCATCGGGCCTGTCGAGACTGACCGTAAACCCAAGGCCCGCCTCGAAAGGCGTATCCTCGGGTCCGATATCATGCCCCCAGTGAGGAAAACCGACCTCGATTCGACAGGCATCGAGCGCGAAATGACCTGCCATACCCAGGTCATGCCCGGCCCCGGCCGCAAGCAAGCCCTCGAGCAGGCGTGGCGCGCTGGGTGCAGGTATATAGAGCTCCCAGCCGAGCTCGCCAACGAAGCTGAGGCGCGTCGCGAGCACCTCGCAGCCGTCGACGTGAATCGCCCGCGCGCTCGAAAACGGGAACGCCTCATCGCCGAGTTCGGAGGCGGTCAATTCCTGCAACAGGTTTCTAGACTCTGGCCCCATCACGCCGACGACGGCAAAAGCTTCGGTCACGTCGACAATCTCGACAGCATCGCCCGGGTCGCAATGTCGCTGCAGCCAGTCGAGGTCCTTGAAGCGGGTGGCGGCGCCGCTGACGAGCCGAAACCGGTCGCCAGCCAGCCGCGCCACCGTAATTTCAGCCTCGATACCGCCGCGCCGGTTCAGCATCAGGGTATAGCGCACGCACCCCGGTTCGATATCCATGTCACTGCAACACACTCGTTGCAGAAATTTCATAGCATCGCGCCCAACGATGTCGAACTTGGTAAACGGGCTAAGCTCGAACAGGCTCGCCTGCCGCTGGCAGTGCAGCGCTTCGCGCCTGGCCGCGGGCCACCAGTGCTGCGCGCCATGGCTGTAGCGCAGCCCGCTTTCGTGCTCGCCGGCAGCAAACCAGAGCGGCCGTTCCCAGCCGGTCGGCGCACCGAACACGGCGCCCTGTCGTGACATCAGCTCATGCCAGGGCGAGCGGCGCAGGTCACGGCCGGTTTGATACTGCTGGTAAGGCCAGTGCATCGCGAACTGATTATGCACCGCCTCGGGCAGGCGTTCGGCGAGGTAGGCGTCGCCGTTTTGCAGCGGGTCGAGCCGGGCGATATCGACCTCCCACAGGTCCAGCGGCGGCTCGTTATCGCGAATCCATTGCGCCATTACCTTGCCGACGCCGGCCGACGACATGATGCCTATCGAGTTGAATCCGGCCGCGACGAACAGGTTCCGGCAGCGCGGCGCCGCGCCCATGATTTGCCTCGTATCCGGCGTGAAACTCTCCGGGCCGTTCATGAAATGGGTGATACCCTGCGCGGCGATCAGCGGGAGGCGCTGAATCCCGGCGTCGAGCATCGGTTGCACGTGGTCCCAGTCCTCGTCGAACATCAGGAAACCGGCGTCCTGCTGTCCCGGCGTCCAGGGCCTGGGATTTGCCTCGAAGGCCCCTAGCACCAGTTTGCCGTTGTCTCCCTTCAGGTAAATCCCGCCGTCGAGATCGCGGATGATCGGGCATGGCCGCGGCAACTGTTCGACGACGTCGGTGACCACGTAGATGTGCTCGCAGGCCGCGAGCGGAATGTCGACCCCGGCCATCGCGCCGAGCTGGCGCGACCAGGCGCCGGCGCAAAGGACCAGCTTGTTGCACTCGATTCGACTTCCATCGGCAAGCTCGAGCGCAGCAACCTTGCCCTGCTCGACTTCGATATCGACCACGCGGCCGTGCTCGCGAATTTCGACGCCGCTGGCTTTCGCGCCCCTGGCATAGGCCATGCACAGGTCCACCGGATTTACCTGCCCGTCCTGTTCGACCCACAGGCCGCCGGCAAGGTCGTCGGTCTGCAGGAAAGGCAGGCGCTCGCGAATCTCGGCCGCGCCCAGGATCCTGGTGGCGAGTCCGCTGCGATCACCCATCGCCCTGATACGCTCGAGTTCGATCATGCGCTCCGGCCGCTGCGCCAGCCAGACGCCGCCGGTCTGCTGGTAACCGGTCGCCTGGCCGGTCTCGACTTCCAGCGCTGCGAAAAGTTCGAGCGCGTACCGCGCGAGCCGGGTAAGGTTCATGCTCGCGCGCAACGGCCCGACGATGCCGGCGGCATGCCAGCTGGTGCCGCTGGTCAGGCGGTCGCGCTCCAGCAGTAGCACGTCGTCGATACCCAGATGACCCAGGTGATAAGCGACGCTGAGCCCGATCGCCCCACCCCCGATAATGACGACATTCCTGCGTTCGCTAGCCATCCAGGCCTCGGCCAGTATGACCCGGCAACCAGGATTCAAAGGGTTTCTCGTGGAGGCGCAGAGCCCGCAGGGAACGCAGAGAATAAAAAGGTGTTGGCACCAACTTCAATAGTCTCCGCGACCCCGGCGCCTCCGCGCCTCCGCGAGAACCAGTCGGGGAAATATCGACTTCGAAGTGGATGGTTTGCATTTAGTAGCTGCGGTCAGGCATCGAGGCCTTGCGGCGGGCGACGTATTCCTCGAGCGCCTCGAGCGTGCCGGGATCGATCGGCGGTGGCTGGTAATCTTCGAGCATCTGTTTCCATATCCGGTTGGCGCGCTGCGCCGCGTCGAGGCTGCCCTCGCCTTCCCACTGCTCGAACGAATTCGCGTCCCCGGTGCTGGATCGGTAGAAAGCGGTTTCGAAATTATTCAGGGTATGCGCGCTGGAAAGGAAATGGCTGCCCGGCCCGACTTCCGCGATCGCGTCCATCGCCTGGGCATTCTCGGACAGGTCGATACCGCGGCAAAACTCGATCAGCTTGCCGCACAGGTCGGCGTCGATGATCGTTTTCTCGTACCCGGTGCATAGCCCGCCCTCGAGCCAGCCGGTGGCGTGGTTGATGAAATTGGCGCCGGCAAGAACCGCCATGATCAGGCTCATCGTGCCTTCCTGCTGCGCCTGGCCGTCGGGAAGCTTGGACGAGGTCAGGCTGCCGACGGTGTGAAACGGCACCCCGAGACGGCGCGCCAGCTGCCCGGCGGCGAGCACCGTCTTCGCCGCTTCCGGCATGCCGAAGGTCGGCGCCCCCGATTGCATCGACATCGCGGTGGCGAAGCTGCCCATCAGGCACGGGGTTCCAGGACGGATCAGTTGCGTCAACGCGCAGGTGGCAAGCGCCTCGGCGAGCAGCTGCGCCAGCGTGCCCGCCTCGGTGCAGGGGCTCATCGCGCCGGTGATCATCCACGGCGTGCAGGCCACCGCCTGGTTGTTACGCGCGTAAACCTTGAGCGAGCCCGACATCGCGTCGTCCATGACCAGCGGCGCGTTGGTGTTGGAAACCCCGTAAAGCACCGTATGCCGATCGACGAATTCGTCGCCGAACAGGATCTTGACCATCGCTACCGAATCCTCGGCACGCTCGGCACCTATCAATGCGCCGAACAACGCCCGGTCGCCGTAGGTGATATGCGACAGCATCATGTCGAGATGGCGCTTGTTGACCGGCACGTCGACAGGTTCGCAGACGATGCCGCCGCAATGGTGCAGCTGGGGTATCATCTGGTGAATCTTGTTGAGCCTGGTGAAATCGTCGAGCGTGGCGTAGCGCCGGCCGCGGTCGATATCGTGCACGAAGGGCGGCCCGTATACCGGGCTTAGCACCGTGTTGTCGCCGCCGATCTCGACGTTGTTGTCCGGGTTGCGCGCATGCTGGGTATACTGCCGCGGCGCCGTCGCCTGGATTATCCGGCGGCACATGTCGGGCTCGAAGCGCACGCGCACGCCATCGACATCGGCGCCGGCCTCGCGAAAGTAATCGAGTATTTCGGGATCGTTGTGAAACTCCATGCCGATATCGCGCAGAATCCGGTCGGCATTCTGTTCGATCAGGCAGAGGCCCTCTTCGCCGAGTATGTCGTAGGTGCCGATCTTGCGCTTTATGTAAGGTACGCGCGGCACGGTCGAAACACGCGGCTGCCCGCGCGACCTGTGCCTGCGCCTGGCTGTCGATCTGCCGCTGGTGTCTGCCAATAGCGTGTCCCGGTTCGGTTCCCGCGATTATTCTGACAGAGATCCGCGCCGAAACAACCGGCCTGCCCGGGTTTAAGCAAAATTGATAGCCATCACAACATTGGCTTGAGTCCATCGCAGCGGATTGTTTCGGCGCGCCGCTTCGGCTATGTTCGCGTTGACGGCAGCTGGAGGAAAACGCGATGGCTTCACAATTCGACCATGATCAGCATGAATTCGACATCGACTGGGATACCGACGCCATCGTCGAGCGTCGCAATACCTACTACGCGGCCTCGCAACGCGCCTTCGTGCCCTACCGTAAACCGCTGATTTTCAGCAAGGGTCAGGACAACTACCTGTGGGACGAAAAGGGCAACCGCTACCTCGACTGCCTGAGCCAGAACCTGACCATCAGCATCGGCTATAACAATCCGGTAGTCACCCGCGAAGTCATCAGGCAGGCGCAAACCCTGCAGCACTGCACGACGATGTTTTTTCACCCCGTGCCGGCGCATTTCGCCGAGGAACTGACGCGCACCATGCCGGCCGGCGAGGACTGGACCGTACACCTGATGAACAGCGGCGCCGAGGCCATCGACATGGCGATTCTGCTGGCGCGCAGCTATACCGGCAATATCGATATCCTGTCGCTGACCAACGCCTATCACGGCGCCACCTTCGGCGCGCAGTCGGTCACCGGTATCAGCGGTTTTCGCCACAACGTGCCGCAGCTGGGCGGCGTGCAGTTCGCGCCGGTGCCGGACCAGTACCGCGGCATCCACGGCGAGGGCGTGGCGCCTTACCTCAACGATCTCGAGGGCACGATACACTACGGCACCTGCGGCAGGCTCGCCGGCATGTTCATCGAGCCGATCCAGGGCTACGGCGGCATCGTGCCGATTCCCGTGGGTTATATCAGCGGCGCACAGGAGCGCGTCAAGGCGGCCGGCGGGCTGTTGATCATCGACGAAGTGCAGGCCGGCATGGCGCGCACCGGCGACGACTTCTGGTCGTTTCAGAAACACGGCGTGGTGCCGGATATCGTCGTCGCCGCCAAGGGTATCGGCAACGGTTTTCCGCTCGCGGCGCTGATCGTCAAGCGCGAAATCGCCGAGGCCATGTCACAGAAATTTTATTTTCACACCTATGGCGCCAACCCGGTGAGCTGCGCGGCCGGCCGCGCGGTGCTGCACGTGATTCAACAGCACGGACTGCAGCAGCGCGCACGTGAGGTAGGCGCCGCGCTGCTCGAAGTGCTCGAGGACCTGCAAGGCCGGCATGCGGTCATCGGTGCGGTGCGCGGGCGCGGCATGATGATGGCGGTCGAGCTGGTCAAGGACCGCGGCACCAGGGAACCCGACCCGGAAACCATGGCGCGGCTGTTCGAAAATACGCGCGCAAACGGGCTGGTGGCGAGCAAGTCGGGCGCCTACCGCAACGTGCTTAGAATCTGCCCCCCGCTGTGTATGCAGATGGAAGACGTAGCGCTCTTCGAGGAAGCGATTAACAAGAGTTTTGATACACTTTGACGTTATAATTCGGGCCTGACTTTCAAAGAGGCGAAGATCATGGCGCAAACTCCTTCGACGATGCTGGATATCGGAACGCAGGCACCCGATTTCTCGCTACCGGAACCGGCCACCGGCAAAACGGTAACCCTTGCCGATTATGCGGGCAAACCGCTGCTGGTGGTTTTCTCCTGCAACCATTGCCCCTACGTGCTGCATATCATCGAATCCTTTACCGCGTTTGCGAACGATGCGCTTAAGCGAGGTCTCGCGGTGGTCATGATCAGCGCCAACGACGTCGCCGGCTTTCCCGACGACGACCCCGACAGGATGGTTGCGATGGCACAGCGCCTCGGTTTCGAATTTCCCTATCTGTACGATGAATCGCAACGGTTTGCGATGGCCTATCGCGCCGCCTGCACCCCGGATTTCTTTCTGTTCGACGGCGCGCATCGGCTGGTTTACCGCGGTCAGTACGACGGCTCGCGGCCGGGCAACCAGGTTCCCGTCGACGGCAGCGACCTCAAGGCCGCGGTCGAGGCGCTGCTCGAAGGTGGTAATATCAGCGCCGACCAAATTCCCAGCGTGGGTTGTAACATCAAGTGGCGCACGGGCAACGAGCCCGATTATTTCTGAGTCCCGGGCGCGATTTCGTATCCCCGATGCGACCGCATCGGAGCGGATGCCAGGTTAATTCTGTCAAGGCGGTTTACGGATTCTGACGTCACCCGGCGTCACGCCGAATTCCGTCAGCCCACGGCTTATAGCTTACGCGAGTTCCCGCTTCGACCCGCGGCGCGCCGGCTTCAAACGCCGAATTCTTCGTCTTCGACAGTGAACTCGTCGTCGCCCCCGTTACGCCGGAATACCAGCCACGCGACGATGGCGATCAGGATCAGCGCGACGTTGATTCCGACCACCACGATGCCGACCCGGCGCCAGTCGAACCCGTCGCCGGTCTGCGAGCGCGCGGCATCATCTGTCATCGCTCCCGTCTTGGCATCGGTCTGCTGCGCGGCCGGCATTGCACGGCGCACGCCCTGCATCGCAAAACTGCCGAGGTCGATATCGTGGATTTCACGCGCATGGTTTTGCGCCGAAACCCTGACATGCGCACGGTAGATTCCATCCTGGCTGGTCTCGATCCGGGCACGCATCCAGCCCCGCGACGGCTCGAGCCGTAAGCTTTCTCGCAGCCCGTCCGGGGCCTCGATTTCGACCTCGGCAACCAGGCCGTCCGGTTTCACGTATTCCGCGCGCGCGCGCAACCCGAGTTCGTAGACACCCGGTTTTTTCAGGGTTTCTATAACGATTTCGATCGGCCGCTGTACCTGCATCTCGAAACGCTTGCTGCGATTGAAAGATCGGCTGGAGGCGGATACGACGAAACCATGGCTTCCCTCGGCGAGCTCCGCCGCGAGTTCATGCAGGAACCGGCCCTTGTCTTCGCGCAGGCTGGTGTGAGTCAGAGCATGTCTTGTTGCGCTGCCATCGGCATCGATATGGGTAAGCGAGAAATCGACAAACCGCAGGTAACTGTTCTTGCGAATTTTACTGCCGCGCTCGAATAACTCGGCGGCCACCGAGACCCTGTCCGTCGGATCGCCGAAGGCCGGAATTCCGAAAACCGCAAGTTTCAGGTCTGACACCACCATTACCCGGTTGTCGGGATCCATCTCGGCGTCGATACGCCAGCTGCCGGATTCGGGCCTGGCGACCGTGACCAGGTCGAATCCAC
>JAOTUD010000113.1 GCA_029864065.1 Gammaproteobacteria bacterium
CTTTTCCCGCTTTATCAATTGCAGCCTTGCCTGCTCGATCGCCTGGCCGAGGTCCTTGCCATCGAGTCCCCGTTGCTGGATTTCGCTGATGTCCATGTCGCGCAGTCTGGCGGCAAGCCGCGCCAGGAAATCGCGCTGGGGGTAGGGGGCGTCCTCGAAATTCTTGCGACCGCGCAGGTCGGCGAGGCAGGCATCGAGCATTTTCTGAAAGCGTTCCGGCTTGCGCAGGCTGTCGGCCCGGGTCAGCAACCTGAGCAGGGTTGCCGGTCGGAGCTCCAGCGCGCCATGCACCAGGGTATGAAATTCGGTTGTGATCAGGGCAACCGCGCTGTGCGCCTTCGGCACCCGCCAGCGCTTGCAGAAAGCGGACACCAGTTTCTTGCCGCGCGCCTCGTGACCGCGGTGGCCGGGCAACACCGCGGCGGGCGTCGTCGCCTTGCCCAGGTCGTGCATCAGCACCGCGAAGCGGGTTTCGTTGTCGTGACCGAGTTCGGCGCTTTTTTGCAGCGACATCATCAGGTGCACACCGGTATCGATCTCGGGATGGTATTTCGCGGTTTGCGGAATACCGAACAGGGCGTCGATCTCGGGAAACAAGCGCACCAGCACGTCACAGTCGCGCAGGGTGGTGAAAAAAACGGCGGGATGCGCCTCGTCCAGCGCGCGCGACAGCTCGACCCAGACGCGTTCGGCAACCAGCGCCTCGAGTTCGCCCGATTGGCCCATCTGGCGAATCAGTTCGCGCGTGTCCGCGGCGAGCGTGAATCCCAGTCGGTGAAACCTGGCCGCAAAGCGGGCGACCCGCAGCACCCGCACCGGATCTTCGATGAAAGCGTCGGAGACGTGGCGCAGGCTGCGCGCCTCAATGTCCCTTTTTCCACCGTAGGGATCGACGATATTTCCATCTTCATCCTCGGCGATGGCGTTGATCGTCAGGTCGCGGCGCAGCAGGTCCTGTTCGATGGTGGTAGCGGGGTCAGCGCTGACTTCGAATCCGCGGTAACCGGGGCCGGTTTTACGCTCGCTGCGCGCAAGCGCATATTCCTGTTTGCTTTCGGGATGCAGGAATACCGGGAAATCCTTGCCGATGGACTTGTATCCGAGCGCCAGCATTTCCGCCGCGGTGGCGCCTGTCACCACCCAGTCGATGTCGTTTACCGGTAGTCCGAGCAGGCGGTCGCGTACGCAACCGCCGACGCGGTATATCTTCACCTGGAGTCGTCCCCGGGCTTTTCCGTGGAAGGGTAGTTTCTGCGGAAAGCATCGTAGGTTCGCTTGTTGCCAAACATGTCGGCGAGGCCGTGAATATACTGCCGCAGGCTGGTCTGGCAAAGCTCGCAGTCCTGGCATACGTTGTCGGTCTGCAGCGACCGATAGTTATCCATCGTGAACAGCTTGCCCGGCAGGTTTTGCAGGATTAGCGCCTGCAGCCGCGACAACCCCTTGCCGAGCGGCAAAACGCGCACCGGAAGCTTCAGGGTCTCGATAATCAACTCCAGGATTTGCTGCAGCGTAAAGATTTCCGGTCCGCATACCGGGTAGCGTTTCGAAAAAGTCGCGCGATTATCGATCGAGGCCTCGATTTTCTCGACCAGGTCGCCGACATATACCGGCTGCAGCTTGCTGTTGGCGCAGGCCAGCGGGAAAAAACCGACGAACAGCTTCAGCACCCCGGCAAAACGATTGATGAACGCGTCGTCCTTGCCGAAAACCACGGAGGGCTGGAAACTGGTAACCTGCAAGCCGCGCTGGCCGAAGGTATGCAACAGGTTTTCGCCCTCGCCCTTGGAGCGCAGGTAGAGGCTGCTGCCGGTCGTCTGGTTGGCGCCGAGGGCGCTGACATGCAGCAACCGCTTGATGCCGGTCTCGCTGCAGGCGTTGACCACGGTCTTGATGAACTCGACATGGAAACGGCGGAAATCGCCCTTGCGTTTTTCGTGCAAAATCCCGACCAGGTTGACCACGGCCTGGTGATCCGCGCATAGCGCCTTGAGGCTCGCGGAATCGATGATATTGGCTTCCAGCAGGCGGATCCCGGGATGCACCAGCAGCGACCGGTTGCGATGCGGTCGCCGGCTCGGCACCGTCACCTGCCAGCCCCGGTTGGCGAGCGCAAACGCGAGCTGCTTGCCGATAAACCCGCTGCCGCCCAGCAGTAAAATTTTTCGCTGTTTGCTCATACCGCTTTATTGCTGCGCTGACGATGAGGTCGCGAGGAACCCTTGTCGTGCTGCGAACGCTGCTGGTTGCCTCCCCTGCCGGGCTTGCCGTGCGACTTGACCCGGCCTCCCTTCATCTTCACCGGTGGCCGGGGCTTGACCAGCAAATCGTCGCTGATCGATTCCGTCGGGATAGTCTTGCGCGTGTAGGATTCGATATCGATCAGGTTCATCGCGTGATTCTCGCAGGCAAAACTGATTGCGAAACCCGACTTGCCGGCGCGCGCGGTACGCCCGATCCGATGCACGTAATCCTCGCCGAGTTCAGGTAAATCGTAGTTGAAAATATGGGTCACGTCCGGGATGTGCAATCCGCGCGAGGCGACGTCGGTCGCGACCAGGATCGAATATTCACCGTCGTGGAACTTTTTCAGCAGCTCCTCGCGCTTGTTCTGGTGGATGTCTCCGGAAATGATCGCTGCAGACAGGTCGTTTCCCTGCAGGTATTCCCAGATTTTGATCGTCGCGTACTTGGTGTTGGCGAAGATAATGCTGCGCTGCGGTTGCAGTTTTCTGATCAGGCCCAGTAATAGCGGGATTTTTTCGTGGTTGGCCGGGTGGTAAACGCTTTGCAGGATGCGCTCCACCGCGGGCGTATCGGCATCGATCTTGATCAATTGCGCCTGGTTCATATGCTCGTAGGCGAGTTCCATGACCTTTTGCGCCATGGTCGCGGAAAACAGCATGTTGAGACGCTTTTCGGGGTGGGGCAGGCGTCGCAACATAAAGCGCACGTCTGCAATGAATCCCATGTCAAACATGCGATCGGCCTCGTCGAGCACCATGGCCTCGATCGATTTGAAGTCGAATAATCGCTGTTTTAAAAAGTCGATCAGGCGTCCGGGCGTGCCGATGAGGAAATCGACCGGTTCGTCAAACTGCCTTTTTTGCTGCTCGTAGGCCTTGCCGCCATAGCAGATGGCAAGCTTTAACGGTAGATCGCGCAGCAGCCTTGCGGCGTCCTTGTGGATCTGAATGGCCAACTCCCGCGTCGGCGCGAGAATCAACACGCGCGGCTTGCCGGGCGCGGTAGCCGTTTCTTCCGACGACAGGATTCGCTGCGCGCAGGCCAGCAGGAACGCCAGCGTCTTACCGGTTCCCGTCTGCGCCTGCCCGGACACGTCTTTTCCGGAAAGCAGCAGCGGCAGCGCCTTCGCCTGGATCGGCGTGCAATATTCGAATTCGAGACTGTCCAAAGCGCTCAGTAAGCGCGGATCCAGCTCCAGTGAGCTGAGTTTCTGCTCGGTTAAATGTTGTTGCCCCATGCTACGGCTAGACCCTGGTTACGGAAACTAATCGCGCTATGGTAGCAAATTGCATAAAAACCTGCGCTGCGATTTGAAAAAGATGTTTTCGATCCATACTTAAGGTAGGCAAATGGGCTAAACGGGCGTGGTTTCGCTACCTCCCCTGCTTTATTGACAGTTAAAACTGATGCGACTAAATTGTCGGTCTACCTGAAAAGCCAAGGGGCTGGAGACACGAGTGAGTGATAAAATAGTATACCTTTCAGACGATAGCTTCGATTCTGACGTATTGCAGGCGGAAGTCCCCGTGCTGGTCGACTACTGGGCGGAATGGTGTGGACCCTGCAAGATGATTGCCCCGATTCTCGAGGAAATTGCGGAAGAATACGAGGGCAGACTCACCGTTGCCAAACTCAATATCGACGATAACGCCAATACTCCCCCCAAGTATGGAATCCGCGGCATCCCGACGCTGATGTTGTTCAAGGACGGCGCGGTCGAGGCGACCAAGGTCGGAGCCTTGTCCAAATCCCAGTTAACCGCTTTTCTCGACAGCAATATCTAACGGAATTTAATCAGCAAAAGGGTCGTCTATTTGCTAGACGACCCTTATTTCATGTGCTAACCTCCTTTTAATCGTTGCCGCGTTCCCGTCGGCAATTCCCTTTATAAAAACCGAACAAGTTCCCACAATACCGACAGGCCGTACTTACGTCTTTATTTACGCAACCCCGCATTAGTGCATCCCTAATATGAATCTAAACGAGCTGAAGCAAAACACCGTCCCCGAGCTAATCGAAACCCTGAAGGGTATGGGGGGCGATCATTCGGCCCGCATGCGCCGGCAGGACATCATCTTTAGTATCCTTAAGTCCCAGGCCAAGAAAGGCGAAGATATATTCAGCGAGGGGGTGCTCGAAATTCTGCAGGACGGATTCGGATTCCTGCGTTCCGCGGATAGCTCTTACCTCGCGGGGCCCGATGACATTTACGTATCGCCGAGCCAGATCAGGCGGTTCAACCTGCGCACCGGCGACACCGTCAGCGGTAAAATCAGGCCGCCGAAGGACAACGAGCGCTATTTTGCGTTGCTGAAGGTCGATGAAATCAATTTCGACCTGCCGGAAAACGTCAAGCACAAGGTTTTATTCGAAAACCTGACGCCGCTGCACCCCAATCAACGCATGCACCTCGAGCGAGGCAACGGCAGTACCGAGGATATCACGGCGCGCATCATCGACCTGGTGTCGCCGATCGGCAAGGGCCAGCGCGGACTGGTGGTATCGCCGCCGAAGGCCGGAAAGACCCTGATGCTGCAGAATATCGCGCAGAGCATTGCCAGCAATCACCCCGAGTGTTACCTGATCGTGCTGCTCATCGACGAACGCCCGGAAGAAGTGACCGAGATGGAGCGCATGGTCAAGGGCGAAGTAGTCGCGTCTACTTTCGACGAGCCCGCCAGCCGGCACGTGCAGGTCGCCGAAATGGTAATCGAAAAAGCCAAGCGCCTGGTCGAGCACAAGCGTGACGTCGTTATCCTGCTCGATTCGATTACGCGCCTGGCGCGCGCCTACAACACCACGATACCCTCATCGGGCAAGGTGTTGACCGGTGGCGTCGATGCGCATGCCTTGCACCGGCCGAAGCGTTTCTTCGGCGCGGCGCGAAACATCGAGGAAGGCGGTAGCCTGACGATTCTGGCCACCGCTTTGATCGAAACCGGCTCCAAGATGGACGAAGTCATTTACGAGGAATTCAAGGGCACCGGCAACATGGAAATCCATCTCGACCGCCGTATCGCCGAAAAGCGGGTATTCCCCGCAATCAATATCAATCGCTCCGGTACGCGCCGCGAGGAATTGCTGATCGACCAGGAAGAATTGCAGAAGGTATGGATACTGCGCAAGTTCCTGCACTCGATGGACGAGATCGAGGCGATGGAATTCGTTCTCGGTCGCATGCAAGCCAGCAAGACCAACCTCGAATTCTTCGATCAAATGAAAAAATAGGCGCGTGTGTCCCGGGTTCGGTCGTTTGAGCCGATAATAGGGCACCGCCCCCGCGTAATAATTCTCGGCAGCATGCCGGGCGTCGCCTCGCTCGAGGCGGTGCAGTACTATGCCCATCCGCGCAACGCTTTCTGGCCGATCATGGCCGAATTATTCGGCATCGATCGTGGGGCCAGTTACGAACGACGCATTGCCGCGGTCGAGAAGTTGCCGCTGATTCTCTGGGATACGCTGCAGGCCTGCCACCGGCCCGGCAGCCTGGATTCCGCGATCGACGCCGGCAGCGTGCGCGCCAACGACTTCCCGGGACTGCTAACCCGATACCCGCAGATCCGCGCTATCTTTTTCAACGGCGCGACCTCGGAAAAATACTTCCGGCAACTGGTGTTTACGGAACTGCCGTCACCGTCCGAGATAGACCTGGTGCGACTGCCGTCGACCAGCCCGGCCCATGCCGGCATGCGCCTGGAGCAAAAACTCGCCGCCTGGCGACAAATCCTGGATTACCTCGAATAACCAATTAAGGGGACACAATACTTAACGCCGGGGAGTTAACTATTGTGTCCCCTTAATTGACGCGAGGGTCAGGATTTGAGGAGTTGCATGCGCACGTGCGCCATCGGGGCGTCATCGTTGTAGACGACGCTGTCGTCGTGTATTGCGATGCCCAGGTTTGTCCACAGCGTGTCGAGGTCGATCGGGTAGGGATCGCCTTTCATTTTATGGTATAGCGGCACCAGCACGGCGACACCGGTGGCGCCGTCGCCGGCCTTGAATACTTCCATCACGCTGGCGTTGGCGTGCATGGAAAGACCCGCATCCAGTACCCCGCGCAGTGCATCGCGCAGGCTCTTGCGATTGTCGGTAAGCCTGCGGATCTCGATATCGGCCAGCAAGCAGAAAACGGCGCCGCCCCAGTAGGTTCGACCCCAGGTCGGGGTGCGATCCAGTCCCTGGTCCCCGTCTTGCGGCAGTCCTTGCGGCATGCGGTTGATAAAGCCGTTCCAGACGAATTCCTCGGAGAGGTAGCCGCGCTGTGCGCGCGCGATCGATTCGACGTAAGTCGCGAGGCCTTCGAGCAGCCAACGGTGCCGTTGCGGAACATCGGCCATCGCCAGGTGCACCATCTCGTGCACCATGATCCAGTCCTTGCGCAGCATTTCGGGCGTGACGTTTTCGCCCACGACGATACGCAGGCGAGGCTTGTCGCCGCCAAATGCCTGGCCGAAGCGCACCGTGTAGCCTGCCGAAACCTGCAGGTTGATATGCACCGTCCTGACCGGAAAACGCCCGTAGTACCGGTGCACGGTTTGTGCCGAATAGACTACCCATGCGAGCAGGATGTCTTTCTTTTCGCGCAGCACGCGGTCGCGAATGTCGACGCTGATGCGGCTGCCGTCGAGGTCGAAGGCAAACTCGTGGTCGTTGATCGTCTCGATTTCCGGATCGCCGATGTCTGCCGAGCCGGCAATTACGCTATGCGGGCTGGCGCACATTGCCAGCAGTATGATCAGGGTGCGAACCACAACGACTCCGTTGTTATCGGGTGACTAGAATAGAGATCGCCGGCAACGACCAACCTTCAGTTACCGGGTTCCTGCTCGATACGCTCCGCGGCGAGCCCCGCGTCGTACCAGTCGGCACGGTCGCGCCAGTAAATATTGTCCTCGGGATCGATGCCGGGCGATTCGCTCAGGCTGCCCGCGGGTATCACCAGCTTGCCGCTGTTGAGGCTGGTGTAGGGCACCAGCGAGCCGCAATGCGTGCAAAAGCATTTCGAAATCACGCCCGGTTTGTCCGGGGTATAGCGCTTGATCAAATCCTCGCCGGCAAGCCACTCGATGCGATCGGCGCTGGTGAAAATATTTGCCGCGTGCGCCGATCCGGTCGAGCGTCGGCACTGGCTGCAATGACATAAATGAAACTCGTCGAACGGACCGGTGACCTGGAACCGAACCCGCCCGCAGAGGCAGGCGCCTTTGATCGGTTTGTTCATCGATGACCTCATGTTTGCTGGCTCGCGATCAGCCTGCCGATCACGTCGTCGAAGTGCTTTTCATGCACGTTGGCAAAAGCGAAACGAATATACTTTTCCTGGTCCC
>JAOTUD010000114.1 GCA_029864065.1 Gammaproteobacteria bacterium
TCGGATTGATGAGCGGCGGCGCGATGGCGGGGATCGCCGGCATGTCCGAGGTCGCCGGGCCGATGGGCCAGATCACCGACCATGTCTCCAATAACTATGGCTTTGCCGCGATCATCGTCGCCTTCGTCGCGCGCCTGAACCCGGTCGGCATATTCTTCGCCAGCCTGTTGATGGCCCTGCTATACCTCGGCGGCGAACAGGCGCAGCAGTACCTGAACCTGCCGTCGTCGATTTCGAACGTGTTCCAGGGCATGTTGCTGATGTTCCTGCTCGGCTCAGACGTGTTCATCAACTACCGTATACGCTGGAAGGAGGCGCTGGCCTGATGGACGGATCTATCGTCAGCTCGATACTGTTCGCGACCATCGTCGCCGGCACGCCGTTGATTATCGTCGCGCTGGGGCAGTTGATCGCCGAGAAATCGGGGGTGCTGAACCTCGGCGCCGAGGGCATGATGGCGATGGGCGCGATCGCCGGATTCGCGGTCACACTGCACAGCGGCAATCCGTGGTTCGGCGTCCTCGCCGGCATGGCGGCCGGCGCTGCGATGTCGTTTATTTTCGCGGTCGTCGTGCTGACGCTGCTGGGCAACCAGGTGGCGAGCGGTCTCGCGTTATCGATTCTCGGCGTCGGCCTGTCGGCGTTTATCGGCAAGCCTTACGAGTCGGAAATCCTGCCGACAGTGGGCGCGATACGGATCCCGCTGCTGGCCGATATCCCGGTCATCGGCGCGCCGCTGTTCAACCAGCAGGCGCTGGTCTATTTTTCGTGGATACTGTTCGGCGGTATCGTCTGGTTTCTTTATCGCAGTCGCCCCGGTCTGGTGCTGCGCGCGGTTGGCGAGTCGCCGTCGTCGGCGCACTCGATCGGATACCACGCGATCCGCATCCGCTACCTCGCGACGATTTTCGGCGGCGCGATGGCCGGCATCGGCGGTTCCTTCCTGTCGGTTTTTTATACCCCGCTGTGGGTCGAGGGCATGGTCGCGGGACGCGGCTGGATCGCGATAGCGCTGGTCGTGTTCGCCACCTGGCGGCCGTTCCGGGTGCTGGTCGGCGCCTACCTGTTCGGCGGCGTCATGGTGGTGCAACTGTTCGTGCAGGGGTCGGATCTGGATATCAATATCCCGTCGCAGTTCCTGTCGGCGTTGCCATACCTCGCGACCATCATCGTGCTGGTGATCATTTCGCGCGACCAGAACACGGTACGCTTGAACGCGCCGGTTTCGCTGGGGCAGCCCTTCAGGCCGGAAGCTTAAGCCGGGGTTAATCCCCGAGGGCATATAACCATGGTAGCAATACCCCTACACTAACTTGAAACAATAATCCCGGGAGGGTTTCGCAATGACTGTTACAAAGACACTGATAACCAGGCCGCTGCTGGCCGCGTTCACCGCGCTGGCGGTAATCTTCGGCGGCGCCGCCCAGGCTGCCGACAACGTCGGCTTCGTTTACGTAAGCCCGATCGGCGACGCCGGCTGGACCTACCAGCACAACCTTGGCCGCCTGCAGGTGGAGAAGGAAACCGGCGCGACGACGAAATACGTCGAGAACGTCGCCGAGGGCGCCGATGCCGAGCGCGTAATCCGCGAAATGGCCAAGCGCGGCGACAAGGTGATCTTTGCCACCAGCTTCGGCTACATGAACTACATGCTAAAGGTATCCAAGAGCTTCCCGAAAACCGCCTTCGTGCATGTCACCGGATACAAGCTCGGCAAGAACATGGGGCTGGTCAACGCGCGCTTTTACGAAGGCCGTTACCTGACCGGGGTCATCGCCGGCGAAATGACCAGGTCGAACGTGCTCGGCTACGTCGCGGCGTTTCCGATTCCCGAAGTGCTGCAGGGCATCAACGCCTTCATCAAGGGCGCGCGCAGCGTCAACCCGAAGGCCGAGTTGCGCGTGATCTGGGTCAACTCGTGGTACGACCCGGGCAAGGAGCGCCAGGCAGCGGCGACGCTGATATCGCAGGGCGCCGACGTGATCACGCACCACACCGATTCGACCGCGGTAGTGCAGACTGCCGAGGACGAAGGCATCTACGCCTTCGGCTATCATTCCGACATGTCCAAGTACGGTCCGAAGGCGCACCTGACCGCGACCACCCACCTGTGGGGCGATTACTACGTCAAGACGGTCAAGGACGTGCTCGCCGGAACCTGGACGCCGACCAGCGTCTGGGGCGGCTACCCGCGAGGCATGATCAAGCTGGCGCCGATGAACAAGGCGATCCCGGAAGAATTGCAAAACCGGATCAGGGACTTGGAAAAGCAGTTGACCGAGCGCAAGCTGCACCCCTTTGCCGGCCCGGTGATCGACCAGAGCGGCAAAACCATCGTCCCGGCCGGTAAGAACATGACCGACGACGAGCTCAACAAGATGAATTACTACCTGCAGGGCGTGGTCAGCAAGATTCCCAACTAGGGCGAGGCGGGCGGGTGTGCCTGTGGCCACCCGCCGGTTTCCGCTGGATTATTCGATTACCGATGGAAATATACCTGCTCGACTGGCTTAACCTGTTGCTGCGCTGGCTGCACTTTATCGCCGGCGTGGCCTGGATCGGCGCGTCGTTTTATTTCGTCATGCTCGACAGCTCGCTGCGCCAGCCCGCGCGCGCCCAGGATAAGGAGCGTGGCGTCACTGGCGAGCTGTGGGCGGTGCATGGCGGCGGGATATACCAGAGCCAGAAATTCCTGCTGGGACCGGTGGGCGAATCCCTGTCGGAACACCTGCATTGGTCGAAATGGGAAGCCTACACCACCTGGCTGTCGGGCATCGGCCTGCTGGTCGTGGTCTACTGGTTCGGCGCCGGCAGCTACCTGATCGACAGCCAGGTCATGCCCCTGTCGATCCCGGGCGCGATCGCGATCAGCCTCGGCGTGATCGTCGCCGGCTGGGTCGTCTATGACCTGCTGTGCAAGGGGCTGCGGGGCAGGGACGCACTGCTCGCGGCGATTATTTTCGTGCTGGTTGCGGCGGTTGCCTGGAGCCTGTTTCAGCTGCTGAGCGCGCGCGCGGCGTTCCTGCACGTCGGCGCCATGATGGGTACCATCATGGCGGCCAACGTTTTCTTTCATATCATTCCCGGACAAAAGAGAATCGTCGCGCAAATGCGCGCCGGCGCAACGCCGGATGCCGAACCCGGCATCGTCGGCAAGCAGCGCTCGGTGCACAACACCTATTTCACGCTGCCGGTGCTGTTCATCATGATCAGCAATCATTACCCGATGACCTATAGCCATCAAAACGGCTGGCTGGTGCTGGTATTCCTCATGCTCGCCGGCGTCCTGATCCGGCAGTATTTCGTGCAGCGCCACGGTGGCCGCGCGCAGCTGGCGCTGCCGGCGGTAGCGCTCCTGCTGTTGCTATCGATGGTCTGGTACCTGAGCCCGAAGGCGATCGATACGGCGCCCGGCGGTGACGTCAGCACGGCGCGGGTGTCCGGAATTATCGCCACCCGCTGCGTCGCCTGCCACGCGAGCCAGCCGACCCAGCCCGGCTTCGCCGCAGCGCCTCTGGGCCTGGTCATGGAAACCCCTGAGCAGATTACCAATAACGCCGCGCGCATCGCCACCACGGTGCAATCCCGCTACATGCCGATCGGTAACCTGACCGGGATGACCGATGGGGAACGCGCCGTCGTCGCCGCCTGGTACGCGCAGCTGCAGCAGCAATAGTTGCGATGACAGTCGTTCCTGCGCCGCTGGACAATGATTCGTGCGATACCGCGATCCGCGCGGATTTCGTGCATTTCCTGTCCGACCCCGACAACAGCGGTGACGCCGTGGAATATATCGAGGACGGCCTGCTGCTGCTGAAGCAGGGCCGTGTCCGGCAGCTGGTGCCGGCCGCGGACTGGATCGATTTCCTGCCCGACGGGTCACACCTGTACGATTATAGCGGGCGGCTGGTGATGCCCGGTTTTATCGATACCCATACCCATTACCCGCAAACCGAAATGATCGCGAGCCACGGCCTGCAATTGCTCGACTGGCTGCAGCAGTACACCTTTCCCACCGAGATGAAATTCGCCGAGCGCGAGCATGCCGACAGGATCGCCGCGTTCTTCTGCGAGCAAATGTTGCGCAACGGCACCACCACCAGCGCGGTCTTCGCCACCGTGCACGCGCAATCGGTGGACGCGATATTCGAGCAGGCGCAAAGGCGCGACCTGTGCCTGGTCGCGGGCAAGGTCATGATGGATCGCAACGCGCCGCCAGCGCTCTGCGACAGCGCCGAGTCGAGCTACCGCGACTGCTCCGAACTGATCAGGCGCTGGCACCTGAAAGGGCGCTGCCATTACGCGGTGACGCCGCGTTTCGCGCCCTGCTCGAGCCCTGCGCAGCTCGAGATCTGCGGCCAGCTGCTCGCCGAGCAGCCGGACCTGTACCTGCAGTCGCACCTGGCCGAAAACCGCGCCGAGGTCGACTGGGTGGCGAGGCTGTTTCCCGACAGCCGCAGCTATCTCGACGTCTACGACAGTTTCGGCCTGCTGGGCCCGCGTTCGATTTACGGCCATTGTATTCACCTCGATCGGCAGGACCGCGAGCGCATGGCGGCGAGCGGCGCCGCGATCGCGTTCTGCCCGACCTCGAACCTGTTTCTTGGCAGCGGCCTGTTCCGCCTCGACGACGCGCGTGAGCAGGGTATCCGCGTCGGCGTCGCCACCGATGTCGGCGCCGGCACCAGTTTCAGCATGCTGCAAACGCTCGCCGAGGCCTACAAGGTTTGCCAGCTGGCGGGCCAGCGGCTGACGCCGCTGAAGGCGTTTTACCTGGCGACGCTGGGCGCGGCGCAGGCGCTCTACCTCGATCACAGGATCGGCAATTTCGGCGTCGGCAAGGAGGCCGACCTGGTAGTGCTCGAGCTCGGCGCCACCGAGCTGATGCAATGCCGCATGGAAAACGCGTCGACGCTGGAAGAGCGCCTGTTCGCGCTGATGATGCTCGGCGACGACCGCTGCGTGCAGGCCACCCACGTCATGGGCAAACGCCAGTACTCCCGGAACCACTGATGCCCAGACCGTCAATACGCCACCCAATAGTTTTTGGTCAGATCAATAACTCTGAACTGCTTATCGTCCCTTTTCAGGATACTAATTCCATTGCACCAACTGATTTCGGCCGTGAAACAATAGTTGTTGATCTGACCAAAAACTTCGAATGGGAGGTCGCGTGGCGCTGTTGCTGATAGACAATGCCGAGGTGCTGGTGACCATGGATGGCGAGCGGCGCGAAATCGGCAACTGGGCCATCCTGGTTCGCGACCACGTGATCGAGGGGATCGGCAGCAGCGGCGAGATTCGCGCCGGTGTCGCGGCGTCTGGGCTGGAGCCGGAGCGTTATATCGATGCCGGGGGCTGCGTGATCCTGCCCGGCCTGGCTGCCTATCGCGTCGATGGCGTTCAGCATGCCGGCGGCGATGCGGTCGCAGCCTTGCTGACCTGCGCGCCGGTGGGCGCCTGGTTATCGCTGATCAACGGGCGCATCGCGGTCGAGCAGGGGCGAATCGTCGGCCTTGATCTCGATGCCCAGGGACAACAAAATAATCAACAGGCGCGGCTGCTGCTGCAGCGGGCCGCAAGCAAAGGACACTACCATGACTGAACAGGCCCCCGACTTTATCGATCGCTGGATTAATCTCGCGCAGCCGCGCCTGGGCGCGCAAATCGTTTCCTGCAGCGACGATTTTTTCGCCGAGTGCAGCCGCATGCTCAAGCCCGAGGCGCCGGTATTCATCGACGGCAAGTTCGATGACAACGGCAAATGGATGGACGGCTGGGAAACGCGCCGGCGTCGCAACGGCGGCTACGATCATGCGATCGTCAGGCTCGGCCTGCCCGGCGAAATCAAGGGAGTCGATATCGATACCACGCATTTTACCGGCAACTTCCCGCCGGCGGCATCGCTGGAAGCCTGTTTCAGCGACGGCGCGCCCGACGATTCGAGCGACTGGATCACGCTGATCGAATCGACCGGCCTGCAGGGCAGCAGCCACCATTATTTCACCATCGACAACGCCGACTGTTTCAGCCACGTGCGCCTGAATATATACCCGGATGGCGGTATTGCGCGGTTGCGCATTCACGGCAGGGTGGTCAGCGACGTCGAGGCGCTCGACAAAACGGTGCTGCACAACCTCGCCGCGGTCGAACTCGGCGCGCGCGCGATCGCCTGGAACGACGCCCACTTCGGCGCCGCCGCGAACCTGCTCAACCCGGGCCGCGGCGTCAACATGGGCGACGGCTGGGAAACCCGGCGCCGGCGCGAACCCGGCAACGACTGGTGCATCATCGAGCTCGGGCACCCCGGCGAAATCGCCGAAGTGCTTATCGATACCGCGCATTTCAAGGGCAATTACCCGGATCGTTGCTCGCTGCAGGCGGCGCAGGTCAGCGCCGGAACGGTCGCCTCGATCGTCACGCAAAGCCAGTTCTGGCAGGATTTGCTGGCGCCGCAGAAACTGCAGATGGATAACGAACATCGGTTCAGCGACGAGGTGCAATGCCTGGGCAGGGTCAGCCACGTGCGCGTGAATATCTTTCCGGACGGGGGCTTAAGCCGCATCCGGCTGCTGGGCAGGATCCATGGCTGACGCGCTCGAGGTCAAACCGCTGTCGCGGGACGCGTTCGCGCCCTTCGGCGATGTCATCGAATTCGAGGGCAGGGAATCCTACCCGATCAACGACGGTATGGCCGATCGTTTCCACGCGCTGGCCGGGGTCGAGCTGGGCGGCGCCGACGCACGCGCGGTGATCAGCCTGGTGGCGAGTCGAAAGTTCGACCTGCCGCGCAGGGTCGATCACATGGAATTCCACCCGCATGGCAGCCAGGCTTTTATCCCGCTCGACGCCACGCCGTTCATCGTCGTGGTCAGCGCGGCGGGCACGGCGCCCGACCCGGACGGTCTGCATGCCTTCGTCACCAACGGACGGCAGGGCATCAACTACCATGCCGGCACCTGGCATCACGTGCTGCTGACGCCTTACGCGGCGATGCGCTTCGTCTGCGTCGACCGTGATTCGCCCGCCGACAACTGCGTCGATTTTCACATCCCCGAGCCCGACCAGCCCCTGCTCGTTCTCCCCTGACCGAGTATGAATTTCTCGCGAAGGCGCAGAGGCGCGCAGGGCGCGGAGAAGAAATATGGGAGTTGCTTCCGGCCGCGGAAGTTTCCGGGTTGCTTGACGTAGCTGCGTATTCTGTCGCTCGGTTTTTAATCACAATGTGGAAATCCGAATCAGTAACATCCCAATAGCGCTTCTCTAACAAGGGGCCGAAACAACCATCACCTCCCCTACGGCCTCAGCGTCTCTGCACCTCTGCGAGAAACTGGCCTGGAACGATTTGGTTGATTGGAAGCTGGCCCGGCAACGAGGCTTGTGCCAGAATTGCGGCTCGTTTCGGGGTGGGCTGGATATCGTGAACAAGGTTTATATTACCGCGCAGGAATTGCTCGAGGACTCTTTTCGACTCGCGCACCAGATATACCAGGACGGATTTC
>JAOTUD010000115.1 GCA_029864065.1 Gammaproteobacteria bacterium
GCTGCCCGACGCGGCGCGTAATTGTACAACCTTACATTATGCATTGCCATCCTGAGGCGGCAGTTTTATTTTTTTGTAATAGACTCGCCGGACTGGTAAGTTACAACGCTATCTCCGCTTAGTGCCTTCCACAGGCCGATCGAAAATCCCAGGTTGGCGAGTACGAAACTGAATATACTGCCGACAACCGGCACTGCATGAGGGCGACCCTCCAGATACCACCCAGCTAGCGTAGCGCAAAAGAATAGAACTACCGCAACAAACATGAACCCGTGACCCTCGATGGCCAATCCGTTGTAGAGACCCAGGCCACAGAGAGTGAATAGTAGCGGCCCCGACAACCACCGCAATAACTTATGAGACCAGAGCGAAAATGCATAGCCCGGATTCCTGGCCGGATTCAGCAACTGCGGATGGAGCCAGGTGCCAACCCAGTTCCTCAGAGTCATGCGAACGCGCGTATTGAACTCCCGGCGCGGCTCGTGCTCCATGACGTCCCAGGCATGGGCATCTTCGACGAAACGGGTTTTGGCCCCGGCAGAAACCACGTCGAGAGGGATGATGCAGTCGTCACCGACATTAACGGGGAGTTCCCTGAATAGTTTTCTTCTGAAGGCCATGGCCTGGCCGCTGGCAACGGCCAGGATGCCGAGCTCGCTCTCGAGGCTACGAATCCTTATTTCGTAGTTCCAGTAATATCCCTGGCTGCTGGAGATGCTGCCATCCACTGCGCGAAATTCCAGATTGGCCGTGACGCAGCCGACCTGCGGATCGATGAACGCCGCGCCGATATGGCGTAGATAATCGTGATCGAATTCCGTGTCGGAATCGGTGAGTACGACGATTTCATCGGTAATATCCTGCATTGCCAGGTTTTGGGTACCGGATTTTCCGAGCCTGCCCCCGGAAGCAACAAGCCTCACGGTCCCCGTTTTCTCCGCGTAGTCCGCGACGATGCGATCGGTCGCGTCGGTTGAGCCGTCGGAGGCCACGACTATCCGGAAACGATTCTTCGGATATACCTGGCCGAGGAGATTATCCAGTCTCTTGGCCAACTTCGCTTCCTCGTTGAACGCAGTTAGCAGAACCGTAACCTGGGGCAAATCACATTCATTAATGGATTGTCGCTCGTGAGTCCTCGGGGCAAACAGTATCGACAGAAATCTTAGCAATACCCCGTAACCTGCATACACATAAATAATGCAGACGAATGTAACCCAGAACAGTGATAGCGTAAGGAAATCGGACCAGTGCACGTCAGGCTTTTCGAATCAACGCGAGATAGTGGGAGCGTAGCGGCGGTATCGACTCCAGCAATCGACACAAAAGCATCGAGAATCCCGCGAGGCGTCGGCTGAGCGGAGGGAGCAGGGTGGTGGACTTAAGGTTTATTCTGCAATCTGGGAATAATCCGTAAAGCTCGGATCGACCAATCGGCTTTAGATCCTTGTTTCCGGGATTTGGGTATCGCAAGTCGAACCAGATCAGTAATCCATCCGGTTTCAGGACGCGCATGATTTCGCAAACAATGGCTTTCCGCAGATCCTGGTCTTTTATCGAGGAAAACACGGTTTGCTGGACCACGATATCGAAGCTCTGGTCCGGATAGGGTAAATCTTCGGCGCTACCAACCTGGAAGTCCGCATTAGGGAGGTAGTCCTGGGCTTCTGCTATAAAGGCCGGCATCAAATCTATGCCAGAGAGGTGCCTGGGCCGGGCTCCCCACCGTATCCAGTCGGCGAGCCGGGAGCCTCTCCCACAGCCGACCTCCAGGATTGCCCTGTCAGTGAGATCGCGGACACCCGCGTACTTCAACATTCTCAACAGCTCTTCTTCGCGCCGCTGCAGCATATAAAGCTCACCGGGGTAAAACAGGCTATACCGGTCGTGAACATTACTTGAAATGCGTTTTTCGTACGCGGCTACGATGCGTTTTTTTTCGGCATCCGGGGACTGAGGATTATCCATCCTGATCGACGCTTGCTTTTTGGGGGATAAAAAATCGCTGAAGTCTAAACCGTTGTGATGGGAAACGCCAGAGAACCGCAGACCAGAAGACCAGAGTCAGCAATAGCGTGCGTAAAATCACCGCAATAATGTGGGCCCCGCCGTAGCGCGCCAGCAGCCACCATGCGATGCCGAGAACGAGGCTGAATCCAAGCAGCCATGCAAGGGTTGCGGTTTCGGGTATAACCTGGCGCCTTGTCGTTTTCTGAAACTGGTACAGGAGATACACGGAGCCGATACAAAAACCGCCGGAAAGCGCCGATGCAATAATTCTGAGGTCATTGCTGAATGTAGTGGTCGCGGCGATCAGCAACAGGCACAGGAGGGCGAGCGCGCTGGTGAAGCTCGGGATCCTGGGTTTTTGCAGCGCATAGAAGATGCGGTAGTAAACCACGATTACCGCTTCGAACAATATGACGGGTGCAAAACCTTGCAGCGCACTGGCCGTGGCGAGGGTATCCTGGGCGGTAAAATTCTTGCGCTCTAGCAGCAGGCTAACGATAGGGGTTGCCTCGATCATGAACAGCAGGAATGCCGGCACCAGAAGGAAAGCTCCCCAGAAAATAAGTTCTCGCGACAGATAGGCTATCCTGTCCCAGTCACGATTGACATACAAACCGACCATTACCGGCAATACGATAATTCCCGCGATGTGGGCAACGAGGGTTAGCGGCACCTCGTATATGCGAAACGCATAGGTCATCGCCGAAATACTGCCCTCGCCGGTAAACGAACCGAAGCTCCTGACAACCAGGTGCGAAAGCATCAGCAATCCAAGGCTGTTGCCAATCCCCAGCGTCAATAACATTGGTCTCGCGAGCGTCCATGCGTAGGGCAGGGTCGGGGAGGCAAGATTGATATTGCGTAAACTTAATAAATTTTCCCGATAAACCAAGAAGGCCATGACAATCACCACCAGTATCGGGCCGCACATCGCACCCAACAGCATCGCGCGGTCACCGAGTTCATCGGCACCCGCGAAAACTACCAGGCTAAAGGTTAAATTTATCGTTAGCCATCCGACGGCCGGCGCGGAAAATCGATGCTGGGAGTTCAGGCTGAAGGTGAACAGCCAGTACAGACCGTAAAAAGGCAGCAGCCAGGCCAGCCAGCGGCCATGATACAACGCCCTCTCTATCTCCTCCGGCCCCAATCCGGGCATCAGCAAATGCAAAATAACGGGGAAGGCAAAGCTGATTACCAATGCCATGATTACGGTAACGGCAACGATCAGCAGTAACAGCGTGGTAATCAGGCTTTGGCGGTCCTCTGGCCGATTCCTGAAATTACCCAGTGTGGGCACGATTGATGTAGTGAGTGCCGCGCTGATCAGCAGGTCGCTGAGGGTGATAACGAAGGCATAGCTGCTAAAAAAAGCATCGGTGCTGGTGCTGGCGCCATAATTGGCGGCAACGACAATTTCGCGCAGATAGCCTGCTGCTGCGTTTAGAATACCGACCAGGAAAAGTATCAGAGAAGCCTTTTTTAGATTTTTTCTTTCCTCAGGTACTTCCCCGGCCTCTGTATTCATACGATGCCATGCGAGAACGAAAGGGGCGATGTTAGCTCATCGCTCCTTTGACTGTCCATATAAAGCTCGGTCATCCTGAATGAATATGAATCGATATGGAAATCGAGTCGAGTCATGAAACCTCGCGCCAGATTCAAACCTGATAATGCGCCTGGCAGCGACTAACATTGTACCTTCGACTGGCCTTAGACAGGTGGATTCTGTTTCCGATTCGAAGGTTCAAAGAGGGCTGACTATGGGCTTTCGCTTTACGAATTCAGGTAAACAGGTATCATGCCGTCATTCCATTAAAAGGATTTCAAGCGTTCGATTCCGGGCGGGTACTCTACCGGAGCGGCCGGGAAGCCCGTCGACAAGCCACGATTGAGTAAACAAATTGTTTGATTCGTTCATCATGCCAATCGATTCATGCTAGTAGAAGATATCCTGCATTTACCGCGAACCGTTAAGAGACTGATTCTGGTTGTCTTCGACCTGGTGGTATTGCCGTTTTCGCTGTGGCTTTCGTTTTCGCTCAGGTTAGGGGAGTTTTACTTTCCGCAGGGCAAAGAACTCGAATACCTGTACCTGTTCATTGCGGCGCCGATCATCGCAATACCTATTTTTATCAAGATGGGTCTTTACCGCGCGGTTATTCGCTACGTCGGTATCGTGGCGCTGTGGACAATAGTCCAGGCCGTTAGCCTGTACACGCTCGTTTTCGGTGTGTTCGTCTTGCTGAGCGGAATTTCCGGCGTTCCACGCTCGGTAATACTGATCAACTGGCTTGTCGCAATCCTGTTGATCGGCGGAACCCGCGCGATGGCACGCTGGTGGTTGACCGGCAGTTTCAAACCAGCCTCGAGGCAGCAAAATCGAAAAAAGGTTGTGATTTACGGGGCCGGAAATGCTGGGGTCCAGATGGCTGCGGCGATGTCGAACAGTGCCGCCTTCAGCCCTGTTGCCTTTATTGACGATAATCCCGCCCTGCAGGGTAATTTTATCGAGGGCCTGCGCGTCTACCCGTTCTCCCGGCTCGGCAGCCTGATCGAAAGCTCCGGGGTCGAGGAAGTTTTGCTGGCACTTCCATCCGTTTCACGTTCGCTCAGGAGCCACATCATATCGATGCTCGAACCTTATCCTGTGCACGTCACCACCGTGCCGGCACTGGACGACCTGGCCAGCGGGAAAGTCAGGGTAGACGATGTCAGGGAGGTCGACGTGCTGGACCTGCTGGGCAGAGTGCCGGTTGAGCCGGATGCACCCCTGTTAAACGCGAATGTCAAAAACAAGGTTGTACTGGTAACCGGCGCCGGCGGCAGCATCGGTTCCGAGTTATGCCGCCAGATAACGAGGATTGGGCCGAAGAAACTCGTTCTTTACGAGCGCGGCGAGCACGATCTTTATCTGATCGAGAACGAACTCGTTGAACTGGTGCATCGACTTCATCCCGAGATAGAAACTCCGGGCGAATTGATTGTCCCTATTCTGGCCTCGATTCTCGACCAGGGACGACTCGCGTCGGTTTGCAAGGCTTTCGAGGTGCAGACGATATATCATGCAGCCGCCTACAAGCACGTCCCCATGGTTGAACGAAATCCCTCGGAGGCAGTACGTAATAACGTCATCGGTACCTACCGGGCAGCCCTGGCGGCTATCGACTCCGAGGTCGAAACCTTCGTTCTGATCTCGACCGACAAGGCGGTCAGGCCAACCAGTACCATGGGAGCAACGAAGCGGTTTGCAGAAATGATCCTGCAGGGCCTTGCTGCGCGGGAAAGCGGGAAAACACGCTTCACTATGGTTCGATTCGGAAACGTTCTGGACTCCTCGGGTTCGGTGGTGCCGCTTTTCAGGGAGCAGATTCTAAAAGGGGGGGCGGTGACCGTTACCGACCCCAAGATCATTCGCTATTTCATGACCATTCCCGAGGCGGCGCAACTGGTTATTCAAGCTGGTGCAATGGGGAAGGGCGGCGAAGTATTTGTGCTTGACATGGGAGAACCGGTCAAAATACTAGATATGGCGCGTCGTATGATTCATCTCAGCGGTTTCGAAGTCAAAGACGAGTCAACTCCTGATGGCGATATCGAAATCGTATTCACCGGACTGCGTCCCGGTGAAAAACTATATGAAGAATTACTGATTGGGGAGAACGTCAATCCGACTCGGCACCCGTTGATCATGTCCGCCAACGAGGACAAGCTTGCGTGGGAGGATTTGACGAGTTTCATCCATCAATTCGAGGAATCGATCTACTCGAATGACGTCGAGCGCAGCCGCGCGCTGCTCGTGGAGGCCGTCAGGGGATTCAGTCCGCAATGTGATGTTGCGGATCTGGTCAACGAAAAAGCGTCCCAGACAAGCGGAAATACCGGAAGCGATAACGTAATCCGTTACTCGGAGTCTTCCTGAGGGCCGGGTAATCGACGTTTTGTGCAGGTTCTGAAAAAGGCTGGAAACTCGTTTAAACAGCGTGTATGTTCCCCGCTTTTGGCTAGAATAGGCGCATGACCGGCAAAGTATTCATCAAGACCCACGGCTGCCAGATGAACGAGTACGATTCGGCGAAAATGCTCGACGTACTCGCCGAGGGCTGCGACATGTCGTTGACCGACGACGAGTCGGAAGCCGACCTGTTGCTGCTCAATACCTGCTCGATTCGCGAAAAGGCGCAGGAAAAGGTGTTCTCGCAGCTCGGGCGCTGGAAAAAGCTCAAGCAAAACAGGCCCGGCATGGTGATCGGCGTCGGCGGCTGCGTCGCCAGCCAGGAAGGCGACGCGATCCGTACGCGCGCGCCCTACGTCGACATGGTGTTCGGACCGCAGACCCTGCACCGCCTGCCCGAAATGCTGCGCCAGTCGCGCGCCGGCGGCGGCGCGGTGGTCGATGTCAGCTTTCCGGAAATCGAGAAGTTCGATCATTTGCCCGAACCGAGGTCCGACGGCGTCAAGGCCTTCGTCTCGATCATGGAGGGCTGCAGCAAGTACTGCACCTTCTGCGTCGTGCCCTACACCCGCGGCGAGGAGATCAGCCGCCCGCTCGACGACGTCATCGCCGAGGTCGCGAGCCTGGCCGCGCAGGGCGTGCGCGAGGTAAACCTGCTGGGTCAGAATGTCAACGCCTACCGCGGCGAGATGGACGACGGCAGCACCGCCGACCTGGCGCTGTTGATCCACTACGTGGCCGCGATCGACGGCATCGACCGCATCCGCTATACCACGTCGCACCCGATCGAGTTCTCTGACAACCTGATCGACGCCTACGCCACCCTGCCGGAGCTGGTCAGCCACCTGCATCTGCCGGTACAAAGCGGTTCCGATCGCATCCTGTCGATGATGAAGCGCGGGCATACCGTGCTCGAATACCGTCATAAAATCAGCAAGTTGCGCAAGGTTCGGCCCGATATCAGCCTGTCCTCGGATTTCATCATCGGCTTTCCGGGCGAAACCGACGCGGATTTCGATGCCACGATGAAGCTGATCGAGGATGTCGGCTTCGATACGTCTTTCAGTTTTATTTACAGCGCGCGCCCGGGTACACCGGCGGCGTTCATTCCCGATAACGTCGATATGGAAACCAAGAAGCGCCGCCTGCAGCTGTTGCAGGACAGGCTGCTGCAGCAGGCCAACCGGATTTCGCGGCAGATGGTCGGCAGCCGGCAGCGAATCCTGGTGGAAGGTTTATCGCGCAAGTCAGACCTGGAACTCTCCGGCAGGACCGAGAATAACCGGGTGGTCAATTTCGTCGGCACGCAAAACCTGGTCGGTCAGTTTGCCGATGTCGAGATTACCCAGGCATTGAACAACTCGTTGAAAGGAATCCTGGCGGAATAGGTCTTGAAGCGGTCCATCAGCCTCGCCGAGTTTTCGCAGGAGCAAATCTCCAATTTCTGCGGCGTGCTCAACCGCAATATCAAGGCCATCGAGAAGCATTTCGGCGCGGCGCTGCGCATCCAGGACGAGCAACTCGTCATGGTAT
>JAOTUD010000116.1 GCA_029864065.1 Gammaproteobacteria bacterium
TCGGCGACTTTAAAGGAGACAGCCTCAACCTGTCGCGGCTTGGTGAAAACAATCGCGCCGCGGTGCAGTTGATGGATCGCGCCGGCTGGCGCTAGCCGGCCAGACCGCCCGGGTTATTGCGCGTACGGCACCGGCATTTCGTCGGCGTCGATACCCGGTACCTCGGTGATGCCCGCGCGCTGTTTCCAGTCGACGGGATAGGCAGCGTAGAAAATCACGCACTTGTCGTCGCATTCGTACTTGACGTGGTTGTCCTTCGGCACGTACATCAGGTCGCCCGGGTTCAGCTCGTAACCGACCTCGTCGACGACCAGGCGAAAGGTGCCCTGCAGACAGTAAATCAGTTCGTCGCAGGTCAGGTCCCAGGGCACCGAGATCTTGTTCAGTGCATTGATACCGCCTGCCATCGACTCGCTGATCGCGGTGGTGACGAAGGGTTTGATGTAGGTGCCGTTCTCGGGCAGGTTGTCGATACGGTCCTGTATATCTGCGATTCTGAATACGCTCGGTGCGGTCATGCTGTTCTCCGGTTTCGGATGATGGTGGTGCCTAGGCAAGCAATTCGGAAATTGCCTGGTCGAGATAGCGCTGGAATTCGGGACTGTTGCCAGGTGACGCGACACAGTGACCCCAGGGCGATTCGTAGACGCGCAGTTCGGCGCCCGCGATGTGCTCGATTTCGATCTGGTTGTCCTCGGGGCGGAAATACAAATCGTTGTCGCAGGCAATGACGATGGTTTTCGCCCGAATAGCCTTCAGGGCAGCCCGGAAATCATGCCGGTAAATGTCATTCGCGCTGATGTCGCCCTGCTGCCAGGTCCAAAGCTTGCACAGCAGGTCGTTGGCGTCCCAATCGAGATGATCCCGCTCCCAGTCCTGCAGCAATTCCTCGATGTTGTCGAAGCCCTGCAGGCGGTACATTTGCTCGCGGTAAAAGGTTTGCGAAAAGGCCCAGCCGGCGTAGACGCGAGCGAAGGCCTTGAGGCCTTTTTCCGGTGGGCTGGCGTAGTTGCCGTCGGCGTAAACCGCGTCGGCCTGCAGCGCCGCCTTGACGCCTTCGAGAAACACGATGTTGTGTTCGGAAGTTCTGGCCGACGCGCAAAACGGCAGGATCGCGTCGACCAGGTCGGGATACTGGGCGGCCCATTGAAACGACTGGCAGCCGGCCATCGACCAGCCGGTGACGAGAGCGATGCGCTCGACCCCCAGTGCCTCGATCAGCAGGCGATGCTGCGCGCGTATATTGTCGAAGAAAGTGATGCGCGGAAACCGGGCGGCGTCGAACGGGGTCGCGGTGTTGCTCGGCGACGACGAAATGCCGTTGCCGAACAGGTTGATCGACACCACGAAGTGGCGGGCCGGGTCGATGGCGCGATCGCTGCCGAAGAAACCCTCGTTGCGCATATGGCTGCCGGTGTAAAACGTCGGCAACACTACGACATTGTCCCCGCTTGCATTTAACTCGCCGTAGGTCTTGTAGGCGAGCCGCGCATTCGGCAGTACCTCGCCTGACTGCAATGCAAGGTCACCAAGGTTCCAGGTTTCATAGTCCTGTGTCATCTTAGTTTCGCTGCTGTCATGGCGGATTTAAACATCTTCGCTGGCTTCCTGGCGCATCATGCGCAGAATATTTCGCTCAAGCTCAATGTAACCCGGTGTTTCAATGAGTTCTTCCTTGTTTGTGATGCGACGTCCCTGTTTGAAATCCATCGACAGAATTTCCCTGATTCGACCGGGGTGGCGGGACAGGAAAATGATGCGGTCTGCGAGGAACAGGGCTTCGGGGATATCGTGGGTTACCATCACTGCGGTCATCTTCGATTCATCGATGATATCGAGCAGCAACTCTTGCATATGCCAGCGGGTTTCGGCATCCAGTGCGCCAAATGGCTCGTCCATGAGTGAGATTTTGGGTGCATTGGCCAACATCCGGGCAATGGCGACACGTTGCTTCATGCCGCCGGATAATTGCTTTGGATAGGCGTTGCGAAATCGGCTCAGATCGACTCGTGCGATGAAATAATCAACCCGCTCTTTGCGTTCCGCCGCCGACACATTGTTCAGGCGCATGCCGTACTCGACATTTTCTTCCACGGTCAGCCACGGGAACGAAGTGTAGCCCTGGAACACCATGCCGCGGTCCTGGCCAGGGCCATGGATTTTGACTCCATCCAGGGTCAGGCTACCGAGTGTTGGGTCGATCAGGCCGGCCATCATGTGCAGCACGGTCGATTTGCCACAGCCGGATGGACCGAGCAGAACGCAGATTTCATTTTCGATAACTCCGAAAGATACATCGCTGACCGCAAGCACAGACTCGCCTGACTTGACCGGGTACTCTTTGGACACATGTTGCAGCACCAGTCCGCTGCGCTGCGTCGATTGGATACTGTTACCAGTCATGAGTGCGTTTTTCCGCGATACCGAATCGGCTGCAGCACGGGGGCGAATTGTCGCCCCCGCTGGGCAGGCCTTTGCTAGCCGCGATACCCGCTGTCGTAAAGTTCCTTATGCAGACCGCACTCGACACCTTTTTCATAGGGATTCCTGGTCTTGAGGAAGCCGAACTTCAACCACCAGTCTGTCATCAGGTCATAGTGATCACGCATTTGGCCATTGGTTTGTTTAAACGGCGGGTTACCGGGCGCGGCGCCACAAAAACGGGCAGCTTCGAGGAAATCGTAAACGTAAAGACCGCCGTCGAGGCTAGTGCCGTCCTTGCCGATTACCAACTCGACATCTTCGATGCTCATCTTCATCCCTTTCGCGATAATCCTGTTGCCCTCGGCTGGATTCTTTTTCCACCAGGCAATGGCGTCATAAAGTGCGCGCAAGGTAGCAACCGCGACATCGTGGCGATCCTCGATAAACTTAGCATTCATATAAAGGCCATCGGCGACGACTGCCTGCGAAGTCCAGTACTCTTCACGTGATTGCGACAATATGCTGGAGCCTTCGAGCGCCTTCAGAACATTGCTGCCATACGGCTCCCAGAATTCCGAGGCGGCCACATCGCCACCGATCATTGCCGCAAAGGCGTCGTCGGCGATGATATTGGTATACTCGACGGAGTTGAAGGGATGACCGTTGCGTTCCAGCCACATGGCCACGTAAATCTGCGCAAGGCCACCTTCGACCACGGCAACCTTCTTGCCCTTGAGATCAGCCGGGCCCTTGATACCAGGAGCAGCCACGATCTTGTCGGTGCCATAGGACAGGTTGGCAAAGGCGACGAGTTTGAGTGGCATGTCGCGCTCCGCCGCAATCGGCGCGAATTCGACTGTACTTGAAACCACGTCCATCTGGTCGGCGGTTACGAGGTTGTAACTTTCGTAGGGGTCTTCGATGGTCTGGTAGTCGATGTCCAGATTCGGTGCCAGCTTCTTATCCCTGGCGATAAACCAGAATCCGTAACCTGGCCAGGTGAATCCGGATATCTTAACCTCCTCGGCAGCCGATGCCGGTGTAATTGTGAAAAACGACAGCGCAAAAAATATTGCTCCGATAATCGAGCAGGTTCTAACTATTTTGTAAAAAATCATAACATTGATGCCTCTGAATTGTTTTACTTTCAAGTGCTTCGGATGTGTTCAGAGCATGGTTGGATGCCCTGGTCTGGTTGGAGGGAATGCCCCCAGTCTGTTTTTCCATGCTGTCAATCATTGGATTCGAGGTATGGAAAAAGCATGCGCCGTGCTGCGCGCAAAAGAATGTCGAAAAATAATCCAAGAAACCCGATTGTGATAATTCCCGCCATGATTTCATCGATGTGCACGAAACGCTTGGCGCGCATCATCATCGCGCCGATGCCGGAGTCGGCGGCGACGATCTCGGCGATCACCAGGTAAGTCCAGCTGACCGCCAGCATTTGTCGCATCGCGGTCAGGATATTCGGCAACATGGCGGGCACGATGACTGTCCATAATATCTGCTTGCGGTTGCCCCCGAGCGTCAGTGCGGTATTGATGAAGTCGGTCGGGATCGACTTGGCATAGTCCATGATCAGCGTGATCAGGAACCACACCACGCCCAGGAACAACAGGGCGAGTTTCTCGCTCTCGCCGGCGCCGAACCACATCAGCAACAGCGGAATAAACGATGGCGCGGGCAGGTAACGAAAGGCGGATACCAGCGGATTGAAAAATGCCTCAACGCGTCGGAAGGTACCCATTAGTATGCCGAGCGGGACCGCAATTAAGCAGGCCAGGGCGAAACTAGTGATGACGCGGTAGAGACTCATACCGATATCGGCGAGGTAGCCTTTTTCGCCAAATAGTTCGACGAAACTGGTCATTACCTTTACCGGTCCCGGTAGCAGTACCGCATTGGTCAGGCGCATCAGCACGGCAACTTCCCAGAGGCCAAAGAAAACGACCCAAGCCGCCAAGGCAAGCAGGAAGGTACTGGCTGCTGAAATCGGTCGATTGAACTCGAACAGGCGCTGTTTGCGGGCTGCGGGAAATTGATTTGTCGGTGTGCTCAAAATTTCACCAGTTCGTGATTTCCCGATTCGGGTTCACGTCCGGGTCACTCCGAAGCATTTCGTTGCTTCGTCTTTTGCGATCATGATCGAATCAATGCTGAACCGTTTTTGCATGACCACCGCGATCTAGTACAGGCGCAGGTATTCCGCAACTTCCCAGTCGGTGACGGTCTGGTGGTAACGCTCCCACTCGTCGGTCTTGTAGGCGAGATATGATTTATGCATAACCGGGCCCATGACCTGAATCGCGAGATCGTCTCCGCGTAGTGCCTCAGTGGCGATCATCAGGTTTCTCGGCAAGCGACGAATACCCGCCTCCTCGAACTCTTCGTCGGTCATCGAATACAGATCCCTGTCTGTCGCAGGTCCGGGCTCGATCTTGTTGGTAATGCCCTTGACGGCCGCGCTCAGGCTCATGGCAAGTCCGAGATAGACATTCATGCACATGTCGGCGGCACGGTTTTCGATACAATACCGGCTTTGCGGCAGCCGGAACTGGGCGGAGCGGTTGTTGTAGCCATAGGTGATATTGGTGGGTGCCCAGGTCACTGTGCCGCCCTCGAAACCACCAACCCGGGGTACCAGGCCGTTGTAGGAGTTGACTGTCGGGCAGGTGATGGCGGTCAATGCCTCGGCGTGGGCCATGAGGCCGCCAACCGCGTAACGCGATTCGTCGCTCCAGCCGTCTTCGTCGGAGCCAAACAGGTTCACGCCCGGGTTTTCGACCGCTTGTAGCGACAGGTTGATGTGTGCTCCCGAACGCCAGTCACCGGTAGTTGGTTTGGGCATGAAGGTGATAAACATGTCGTGTTTCTTGGCGATTTCCTTGAGCAGGATGCGCAGAAATACAAGGCGATCGGCCATTTCCAGGAGGTGTGTATAGTGGAAATCCAGCTCGAACTGCGAGTACGCGCCCTCGGCAACCACGTCATGCATATTCCAGCCCATGTCTTCGAGAATATCGATCATGTCCTTGAAAAACGGCATGGAGTCGAGCGAGTACTCGACATCATAGCCAAACGCCTGGCGGCGGGGGCGCAGACCGACCAGTGGATCGTCGTCGATCGCCTTGACCGGATTCCCGTCTTCGTCGTAACACATCGCGATGAATTCCGGCTCGATGCCGGCGTAACCGACATAACCCGCTTTCTCGGCGTCGCGGATAGCGCGCTTTAGCGCCTGGCGAGGACAGACGTTGTAGGGCTTGTCTTCCCAGAACAGGTCGGCAAAGATAATCGCCAGGGAATTGTCCCAGGGACAGATATAAACCGCGTCCAGGTCGGGCACCATGACCTGGTCGGAATCGGCGGGCGATAACTCGGGCACGAAGGAGATCGAATGAACCGCAAATTGAGGTCCCTTGCCCTGGCAAAGCTGCTCGAAGTCGCTCATTGGCACCGGCTTGGTTTTTGGAATTCCAAACAGGTCGATCCAGCTGGAAAGAACGTATTTGACTCCGGCATCCTCGAGTTTTTTGCGCACTTCTGCCATGCGTTCCTGGCTCGGCAAGGCATCGGCAAAATTTTCTACGTAAGCGGTCATCTGTGGTCTCCTGCGGTCATATCCCGGTTTTCGTTCTGTGGCGGTTAGTCAAAATTAGCCCTAGTCGTACTTCAACAGGAACTGGTTCTTAAAATTTTTCAGACCTGGCATGGTTTCGCTCGAGGCGATGTCGAGCTGGCCGTGAATTTGGGTTTCGAGGAATTCGAGGAAATTGCCCTGGTCATTGGTGACGATTTCGATCAAGAGATCGTAGCGGCCACTCACCCAAAGGATGTATACGACGTCGACGGATTTACCGAGCCTTTTGGACACTTCCTCGATGGTGTGGCCGGGCGCCACTTTCAATCCAATCATGGCGTCCGCCTTGTAACCGATCGTGGTCGGATCGGCCACGGCGACGATACGCAGCGCGCCGATTTCCTTCATTGACTGGATGCGATTGCGAATCGTGCCCTCGGATACCTTTAGTTCCTTGGCAATATCCTTGTAGGAGCGTCGACCATCCACCTGCAGCATTTTTATAATGGCCCGATTGAGTTCATCGTCAATACTGGTCATATTATTAGGATTAAATCGGTTTAGGGCGTTGAACGATTCCGCTGTCATCTGAAATGGGTTTCGTAACAGGAATCGGCCGATTATTGATGAAAAAGTAATTTATGGCAAATAAATTTGCTGAAAACGTAAAAATTCGGCGAAATTGGTTACGAAAATTTATGCAACTATGTTAACTTTTATGCCTTAGCCGGTTCCTGTTACCGCGAGGAAGGCACAATGCAGCCAGTTTTCGACTCTTCTTTGCTGAGCAATTTCGATGACGACGGTGCGATTGCCCACGGTTTGCCGGGGGAGGCCTATACCAGCGACAGCTTCATGCAGCTCGAACGTGAGTACCTGTTCGCCAATCACTGGGTGTTCGTCGGTTTCGCGCACCAGCTTGCTCGTATCGGCGACGTCAAACCGATCCACGTTGCCGGTTTGCCGCTGTTCCTGCTGCGCGGCCAGCGCGGCGAAATAGTTGCGTTTCATAACCTGTGCCGGCACCGCAACCTGCTGCTAATCGATCGCGACGGAAATTGCGGCAAGTTGA
The DNA here is from genome assembly GCA_029864065.1 of Gammaproteobacteria bacterium. Taxonomy (GTDB): domain Bacteria; phylum Pseudomonadota; class Gammaproteobacteria. The sequence goes on from JAOTUD010000116.1 coordinate 7,077, forward strand.
TCCGCTGCCCGTACCACAGCTGGAGCTACGATCTCTGCGGCGCGCTCAAAAACGCGCCCTACTTCGGCGGCGCGAATCGCGACCTGCCGCCGGGCTTCGCCTACGAGGACAACGGGCTGACACCGGTGCGCTGCGAGGTATGGCACGACTGGATCTTCGTCAACCTGTCGGAGCGGCCCATGGCGTTTGCAGACTTCCTCGCGCCGATGAGGCGCCAGCTCGGCGGCAACGACGTCGGCGATTACCTACCGGTCGCGACGCTGGACCTCGGTGAAGTGGCCTGCAACTGGAAGCTGCTGATGGAAAACTTCATCGAGCCCTACCACGTACAGTTCGTGCACCGCAGCACGACCGACCAGCCGCTGGAAAACCATCGCACCGTGATCGACGAGCATTGCCTGGGCAGCGCGGTAGAG
>JAOTUD010000117.1 GCA_029864065.1 Gammaproteobacteria bacterium
GGCGGAATTCCCTAAGCCAGTTTTGGTGTGTATGTGATCTGCGCATCGATCAGCCTGGATTGTGCCAGCACTGGCCGTAGCAGGAAACTATTTTCCAAAATCCTCATGATCCGGCGGCCCGGTTGTCGACATCGACGATGCCGCGCGCGGCCAGCAGCCTGGTCAGCGCGGGAAGCCCTGCACCTGCGCTGCCTGCATGCCCTGTCGGTGCGCGGCTTCGACATTGGCCTCGTTATCGTCTACGAACAGGATCCGCGCGGGCGCTATACCAAGCACCGCGATGACGTGTTCGAAAATCTCCGCATCCGGTTTCGACATGCCCAGCCGGTGCGACGCGAAGATATCATCGACGTAGCGCGGCAGCAGGACCTCGGCGCCGCTAAACAGTCCGATCGGCCGGCGCGTGAAATGATCGATCAACTGATCGACATCGCAGCCGATATCGAGTTCTTCGATCAGCGTTGCCGCAAATTCGCGCGCGCCGATCTGGCCCTTTTCGAAGGATACCGCGGTTGCCGATTTGAACCAGTCGGCGAGCGTGAATCGATCGACGCCAGTCAGCGCGGCGTCGGGCACCGGGCTCGGGCCCAGTTCGATCAGTACCCCGCCCAGGTCGAACAGGATTGCGTCGATCGCTTTGCTGGTCAAGACCGGCACCGTTTCATCGATTTGAATTACTCCTGCGCAAGCTGCCGGCGCCACCGGTCGGACAGCGCCTGCTCGTCTTTGGGCTCCTCGGCGAAACAGCGGAACTCCCGGGGATCGACCGATATCCAGGGTTGCGCGCTGTTGAGCCAGATGTGCGCGACCGGGCGCAGCCAGCCGGTGTCGTCCAGCGATCCCGCCTTGATGCTGACCGGTTGATCCAGCCTGTCTGATCCGTGATAAATACGTGAACCGCATTGCGGGCAAAATGCGCAGCGCCTGATGACGCCGTCGCCGCCGCGGGTATCCCAGGTTTTGAGCAGGTCCCGGCCCTGCAGGAATTCGACCTCGTCCAGCGACACGATCAGCGACATGCCGAAGGCGCTCGACGACTGTTTCTGGCAATCGTGGCAATGGCAGACGTAAAGCATGCGCGGGGTGGCGTTGAGCCGGTAGCGTATGCTCCCGCACTGGCAGCCGCCGGATTGCGAAATTATCTTGTCCATTGCAGGCCTCCGGGTTGTTGTCGGGCCAGCGCGCCGAGCACCTCGGCGGTCGTGCGCACGGCGCAGAATTCCTTATCCAGGCTGACCAGGTTGACGCGGTGTATGTCCTCGGCGGCATACTGCCGCCCGTCGTAACCGCTGCGCGCGAACGCCGCGGTGGCATCCGCGACCAGGGTCACGTCAAAACCCAGGTCGGAAGCCATGCGGGTCGATGCCGACACGCAATGTTCGGTGCTAAGCCCGACGATGACGAGTTTCGAAATCGACGAACGCCGCAGGTATTCCTCAAGCCCGGTGCCGATAAAAGCGCTGTTGACGGTCTTGGTGAATTCCTTTTCGCCCGGCAGCGGACGCACCTCGTCCTGGTAGTCATTGCCGGGCAGGTCCGGCCGCAGTTTCGAGCCTGCTTCGACCGAGCAATGGCGGATATGAATAACAGGCAGGCCACTCCGCCGCCATCCTGCGAGCAGCAAGGCCATGTTGACTTCCGCGTCCGCATTGTTACGCCGCCCCAGGGCTGGATCGGTCAGGCCTTTCTGCACATCGATCAAAAGCAGTGCGACCTTGTCGGCAATGTTGTCAGGCATTTGCCAGCTTCTCTTGCGACTCGAAAAGGCCAGTAGTCCCTGGGTTTACAGCGTGATAACCTGGTCGGGCATGTTTCCGGCCAGCGCTTCGTACAGGTTGGGGAAACATCCGATGGGTGTGCCATCGACGAGCTTAGCGTCAATTTCGTGCTCGTAGCAGCACTGGTCGCAATCCATCAGCATGATGTTCTGTTCCTTTGCGACCCTTGCCAGCCGTTCGCCGCCAGGATCGCCCTTGACCGGTACGTAATTATTGTCTTGGAAGAAGAACATGCCGACCACTTCGGGGCCGTGGGCATGCCTTTCGAGTTGCGACAGTATCATTTTGCCGAGCCCGTAGGTAACCCTGTGCCCCTGGCTGGAGAAGATGTAAGCGACTTTCATTTTTTGATCCTGTCTGTGTTGATCGATGCGAACCCGGACATGCATTAAGCGAAATCATGAGGCTCGTCCTCGATCAAACGTTTGCTCAGGACGGTTACCGGGTCCGGCGTGTAACCGATGCTGCGGTAGAAGGCGCTCACGCCCTCGTTGTTGTTTCTGACCATCAGGTCTATCTTCGGGCAGCCAAGCTTAACAAGCTCCGCCTCGACGTATTGCACAAGCATCGTAGCGATTCCCTGTCGCCGGCAAGCGTCGTCGACGGCGAGGTAGTACATCCATCCGCGGTGACCGTCATAACCCGCCATGCAGCTCGCGATCAACGCGCCATCCGTCAGGGCCACGAAGAAAAGGTCGGGCGAATCGGCGCACTTGCGTTCGATATCGGCGCGCGGGTCATTCCACGGCACGATCAGCCCCGAGCGTTGCCACAACGCGATGACCCCGGCTTCATCGCCGTGTTCAAAATTCCTGATAACAGGATCTTGCATCGTACCCCTCCACGCGGTGCCAGGCCACGTCAGGGGCCATAGTAGGTCTTCAAAACCCGGTAGCGGCCGGTGTCGACCGTAAACACCAGCTTGTTGTCCACCGGTTGCATATCGACGGATTGCAGTCTCACGTAGATCGTCGATTCATCGGTCGTTATGCAGACGAACTCACCGGTTTTTTCGTCGATCTTGCCCAGCGCCTCCTGGGTGACCGGATTCCCCGCCTGGCTGTCCATTTCCGCGATAACGGCATCGATCGCGAGCCCGCAGCTGAACGAAACCGTCTCCTGAACCGGTTCTGCCGCGCTCGGGGCGGAGACGAGGATTAGCGTGAAAAAGGCGCTGGCCATGGTCTTGTGCATCACGGATAAGAAAGCTCCTGTCACGCTCGCGCGTAACGCGATAGCCGCCCGCGGTTTTTCGGACCGGGGTCTACGGCCAGTTAAAATGTAGTTGCGGCCGGGGTTCATTTGATTCGGTACCCCGCGTGGCAGGCGACGCAGGCCGAGGTGATTTCGCCTAGCGCCCGGTAAGCGGGCAGCGCCTCGCCCTCCTGGGCTTTCAGCGCGAAGCGGCTTGCCGCCCGGTGCATTCCGCTGCCTAGCTGGCGCATGCTTTCGGGCATGAAAGGGGCCATGTGTTCGGCGCCGTGCGATCCCAGCGAACTCATGCCGAGCCTGGACTCGGCCACCTCGGCGGCTTTTTCGAGTTCGCCCCGTGCGAGTCGGCCGAGAATCTCGTCCAGCGCGGCCAGGTGATCGCGCATGTTGGACAGCATGTGCTGCTGCATCATCTCCGGCAGTTCGACCAGTTGACGCTGGTCTGTGGCCGCTGTCGCGGTGGCCGATGTGCAAATCACGAGCGTTGCAATGGCTAGCGTTGAATTTTTTATCATTGATTAGCGCCTAATTGATGCCGAATTTCCGGTTGCCCTGACTACAGGGTGATTCCCGCCTACCTTTAACGACGATATCATAGCGCAGCGATAGATAGACTCAACAACAGTTCCATGCAAAAACTGCTGATCATCCTCGGGCTGCTCGTCGTCGCGGTTGGCCTTGCCTGGCCATGGCTTGGGTCGATTCCGTTTGGGCGCCTGCCCGGCGACATCGTAATCGAGCGCGATAATTTCACCTTTTATCTGCCGTTAACGACAATGGTCATCGTCAGCCTGCTGGTTTCGCTGGCAATCTGGTTTTTTCACCAATGACGGCGTGGCAGCTACTCGGAGCCTGGCGGTATCGATTTCAGCGCGCCGCGAGAACCTGGTCGGTCGACAAAATTTTCGCAAACGGCATGCCGAGCGCCGCCATGAACGCCGCCTGCACGTCGGCGGCCCTGACGCGCTGGCCCTCGAATTCGAGGTCCCGGGTGGCGCAGGCATCGGCGACCACCTGGCATTTGTACCCGAGGTCGAAAGCGGCGCGGGTCGTCGTGTCTATGCACATGTGGCTCATGGCCCCGCAGATAACCAGTTCCCCGATACCTGCCTGTTGCATCATTTTATGCAGGTCGGTATCGCGAAACGCGTTAGGATAGTGTTTGACGACCAGCGGCTCGCCCGGTTCCGGTTTGACGCTGTCGTTTATTTCGCAACCCGGGGTATCGGCAGCGAAAAAGGTCGCGCCTGCGCGCGAGGCGATGTGCTGGATATGAAACAATGGCATCGCCTCGGCGCGAAACGATGCCAGCAACCTGGCGCAGTTCGACGCCGCAGCGTCCATCGATACCAGCTCCATCGAGCCGCCGGTGAAGTAGTCGTTTTGCACGTCGATAATAATTAAACCCGTGTTCATGTTCTGTCACCCTGTCGTGGTCGTTTGATTAGAATTAGCGTGAACGACCGGCTCCTGCGCGCGCCGGCCGTTACCGTTGCATAGTGCACCTGGCGCGATCATTGCGCATTTATTGAATGCGGATATACCGCTTTCGAAATCGCGCGCAATGGCAACCCAGCCGAACAGGTGCCACGCGTCGCGAAAAACTCCTTTTGCATGTCGATAACCAGCAGCGCTGTTTGCGCGGGCGAGAAACGGCAGCTTCTATCGCCCCGGCAGGTTACGGAAATCATTTTCATACGGATTCTCTCGATCCTGAGCGGCGCCTATACGTGTTGATCCACCAGGATCGTGTTGCCATCCGGGTCGGCAATCACGAAGCTGGCCGGTCCGGTCGAATCCGGTTGCGCCTGCGAAATCATTTCGACGCCCCGGTTCATGAGCAGCTGCTGCAGTTCGCGAACGTCGGTGAATTTTTCCAGAGGCCGGGCATCGCTGTCCCAGCCCGGGTTGAAAGTCAGGATGTTCTGGTCGAACATGCCCTGAAACAGGCCGATGGCGTGAGCGCCGTTTTTCATGATCAACCAGTTCTGCGACTGTTCTCCTCCGAAAACGGTAAATCCCAGCTTTTCGTAAAACTGCCTCGATTGCTGGATATCCTTTACCGCCAGGCTGATAGAGAAAGCTCCCAGTTCCATGACTCACTCCCGCGATGCGTTTCGTGTCAAAGGCGCACAGTTTAGCGCCAAATCGGGCACAGTGGATCGAGTTTTGAACCACCCGCGGGCCGGCGCAGGCTAGCTTCGACAGTTGAATTTCTCTGCCGCAGTTTGTTGCAACAGCTCGTAAACACGCTCGCCTTCCTTGTTCCTGCGACCGCGCCGAGCGTTTTCTCGCCGATGTTCGCTGCGTCGCGCGCATTGACGTCCGCGCCGCCGATAACAGGAACCTGACGATATCGAGGTACTCGGCGCTGGCGGCATGGTGCCGCGGGGTGAACGACAAGTCCTTATTGAATGCGTTCACATCGAGACCTGCGCCAACGAGTTGTCTGACCTCGGCCAGGTCGCCCTCGCCGGCGGTGATATGGAGCCGATCCGGAAATGTCTCGTCGTTTGTTTCTGTAGTCAAAGCCCGTGTCCGGGGCTTCGCCGAACGCCCGTGCCTTTGGCGGCGTCGCCTGGCGATTGCGGGAGCCAGCTACGGCAGGCTGTCCTTCGGCTGATCGATGGCATGCCTGATGACTGCTTTTATATCCTGCAGCGGTAGCTGGTCCCTGTCCCTGAAATTGATACAGCCCTTTCCAGTCTTGATGGCCGGATTCTTTGTCCTGAAGCGCTCGATATGGTGATAGCCGCAGGTGTACAGCGAAACGTAATTTTTTTGATTCGCGATCGCGACCCAGCCATCGCCGAACCGGTAGGTCGGCATCCTGTACTTCATGTCGACAATGGCGCGCGGATACATTTCCATGATCAGCCGGTGCAGCGTGTCGACTTTCTGCTTGCGAGGTTGCGGGACGGCCGCAAAATAATCCTGCACGCCTTTATCCATGGCATCACCCCTCGCGGTTCTGGTTAGCGTTTAGCCGGTAATTCTGTGGCCGCAAAAATCCGGTTTTCACCCGGTATAGGCATTGTAAAGTGTGAAAGCACCGATCGCGATGAAGCCGATGCCCGCGACGTACTGCAGGTATTTCGCGTCGATGTATTCGGACAACAGGCTGCCGGCCAACACGCCGATGGCCGTCGCAACGACCAGGGCCGCCGATGCCGCGATAAAAACGTCGAATTTGCTGGTGTCCCTGTCTGCCGCAAAAAGCATCGTCGCAAGCTGGGTCTTGTCTCCGAGCTCGGCGATAAAAATCGATGCGAAGACGGTGAGGAATATTTTCCAGTCCATGAAGTGAGGTGCATCTGAATAATTCGGTTCGCCGGATCTATTTCCTTTCCCGGGTGAATACGTCCCGGATGAAGTCGATGAAGGTGTCCTCCTTGTAGTCGCTAAACTCACCGGCATCGAAGAAAACACCGTAACAGCTGGGGCATGACTCGTACCAGATATGGTGCTGCTCGCGGTCGACCATCTTGATCATTTGAGTAGTGCAGACGGGACACTTGATATTATCGATCTTGTTGAATTTCCGGCCCACTTCAGGGTCGCCGGTGTCGATCGCTTCCGATCCTGCCATCGCTTTCAGTTCGACATGTTCCAGCAGGTCGAACCACAGGCCTTTACAGTCCGCGCATCTCTCGACCTCGATATTCGAAAAAACGACTGTTTCCATATCGGCATTGCATTTGGGGCAGTTCATAAGAACCTCGAATGGGTCATTGTTGCGTGATTTACGCAGGAAAAGGACAAAAAAGCAATCACCGTCTGATTGAATAACACCTGCCGACGAACCATTGGTGCAACCTGCACCTGGCTAGTTATCCGGATCGATGCGCAGGTACCTGCCCCGATCGAACCCGGAAAAGAAGTGCTGCAACATGGGATGATCGATCGGCTGCAGAATATCGTCTGGCTCCAGGTTCTGTTCGGCAACGTAAGTGGCATGATCGCTGCCGTGAACCAGCACATGGTACCAGGGTTCGTGTTTCGGGGGCCGCGACCTGGCGACGGTCTGGTACCATTCCTCGGTGCCCTGAAAATCCTGGTCGACGTCCACGATGACACCGCGGTAGTCGAACAGGCGGTGATGAATCAGGTCACCGACCGAAAACTTGACACTTTTGATACCGGTTACGGTGCCCATGTATCCCCACCTCGTCCACTTTGTCTAAATCCTCGGCAACCGTCCTCGACAATCCGAAGACAGCCGGGCCGGCATCGGCGGTTGCTAAACTGCATTCGCTTGCCGGGCCGCGCGCAGGCAAATGTACTCGAGCGCCAGCTGCGCCGCAACGAGCGCAGTGATTTCGCTATGGTCGTAGTCTGGCGCGACCTCGACGATATCCATACCGGTAAAGTCGATTCCATCCAGCCCGCGTAATATTTCCAGTGCCTGGCTGGAGGTCAATCCACCGGGAACGGGGGTGCCGGTGCCGGGTGCGAATGCCGGATCGAGCGCGTCGATATCGAAT
>JAOTUD010000118.1 GCA_029864065.1 Gammaproteobacteria bacterium
TTCCCCGTCCACCAGGACGATGTCGACCACGAGGCAGCAGTTAACGCCCGTGCCTTGAACTGGAACCCCGATTGCGTCTTCCTCCATTAACACCTCGCGCAACTCTTCGGTTACCGTGACGACGATGGTTTCCTCGAAACCCTCGCCGGCGAGCGCCACGTAGGTGTGTCCCGGTGTCAGCGAAAAGTAGGGATTCGCGGCGTCTTCGACGCCCGGATTTCTTGCGAAATTATCGGGTGAGAGAAAGGCTTCGGGATCATAACGATCTTCCATCAGCAAATCACAGACATTACTGCGCGCCTCGCGCTGGGCGCCGCAAAGCTCCCGGTTCTCGCGGCGTGCCTGCCGCACCTCGTCGAAGCATTCCTCGCGCTCACCGGCGTCACCCAGGTTGATGCACCTGGCGGTTTCCGCAAAGTACTCCTCCTCGATTTCGTTGCGACACGAGCGCAATATCTTGTTGGCGCTGCGTTCGCACACGGTCAGGCGGCTGCGGTCATGATCGTCGTTATCGTCGTTGTTACCGTGGGCCAACGCCAGCGACGCACCGGCCAATAGCCCGACCGAAAGGCCTTAAACAAACAGATTTTTCAGCGTAATTTTTATGTTAGTGCTCCTCATTTTACAGACATCTGGTACCGTTCCTGCAGGAGTTAATTACTCTAGGCAGGCAACCTGAAGAACCACTGAAAAGCACGATGCTAATATAAATGCCCGCAACCAGGCGGTATCAAAAGGAAAGACCTTACATAGTTGGTATATCCGGTGGGACTATCCTGAACCCCTCCGCGTCCCCGCGCCTCTGCGAGAAACCTGCCCTGAAGGCTTGCCGAACCCGGACTAGCCGAGGATCGCGAGCAGCACACCTGCCGCGACCGCCGAGCCAATGACGCCGGCGACGTTCGGACCCATCGCGTGCATCAGCAGGAAGTTCTGCGGGTCGGCCTGCAGGCCGATCTTGTTGGCGACGCGCGCCGCCATCGGCACCGCGGAAACGCCGGCCGCGCCGATCAGCGGGTTGACCGCCTTGCCGGTGACGCGGTACATGATCTTGCCCATGATTACGCCGGCCGCGGTGCCGATCGAAAACGCGACCATGCCGAGCAGCAGGATGCCGAGGGTTTCGGCGCTCAGAAATTTATCGGCTTCGAGCTTGGAGCCTACCGCGAGACCGAGAAAGTTCGTAACGATATTGATCAGCTCATTCTGCGCGGTGCTGCTGAGGCGTTCGACCACGCCGCATTCCTTGAGCAGGTTGCCGAAACAAAGCATGCCGACCAGTGGCGTCGCCGCCGGCAGCAGCAGGATCGTGATCAGCAGCAACAGTAGCGGGAACAGGATTTTCTCGAGCTTGCCGACATGGCGCAGCTGCGTCATGCGCGTCTTGCGCTCTTCCTCGGTGGTCAGCAGCCTCATGATCGGCGGCTGGATGATCGGCACCAGCGCCATGTAGGAATACGCGGCCACAGCAATCGCGCCGAGCAGGTCGGGAGCGAGGCGCGACGCGACGTAGATCGCGGTCGGACCGTCGGCGCCACCAATGATCGCGATCGCGGCTGCGTCGGCCATCGTGAACTCCATACCGGGGATCAGGTTCATCGCGATAGCGCCGAACAGCGTGAAGAAAATGCCGAACTGGGCCGCGGCGCCAAGAATAATCAGGCTCGGTCGCGCCAGTAGCGGGCCGAAATCGGTCATCGCGCCGACGCCCATGAAGATCAGCAACGGGAACACGCCAGATTCGATACCGGCGTGGTATAGAATGCCTAGCAGCCCGTCGGGACCGGCAATGCCGGCGATCGGGATATTGGCGAGAATACCGCCGAACCCGATCGGGATCAGCAGCAGCGGTTCGAAGCCCCTGGCAACCGCGAGGTAAATCAGCAAACCGCCAACGGCGATCATGATCGCCTGGCCGATGGTGAAGTTGTACAACCCGGTGGAGGCCCAGAGCTGCAGCAGACCCTGCTCCATGCGAGCCTAGCCTATCGTCATCAGGGATTGGTCGGCCTTGATCGAGTCGCCTTTCTTGACCGCGATCGATTGCACCGTGCCGCTCGCGCTGGCGCGAATTTCGGTCTCCATTTTCATCGCTTCGACGATGAACACCGGATCACCGTCGTTCACCTGTTGGCCCACGGTTATCAGCACGTCGATAATGCTGCCGGCGAGTGGCGCCTTGATCTCCGTGCCTCCGACCGCTCCTGCCGGAGCCGCCGTGGGCGCGGCCCTGGCCTGCGCGGGTGCCGTGGCAACCGGAGTGATCTGGCTGATATCGGCATCGCCCGGTCCCACGACGACCTCATACTGGGTGCCGTTGACGCTGACGCGGTAGCTTGCGACATCCGCGGGAGCTGCCGACGCGTCGGCAGCGGGCGCCGTGGCCTGGGCCGCGACCGCGGTCGCCGCGGGTTCCTTGCCGGGCGCCGGCTCGAACGCATCGGGATTACCGCGGTTCTTCAGAAACTTTATCCCGACCTGCTGAAACAGCGCGTAGATCAGGACGTCGTCGATTTCGTTGGCGCAAAGCTTGATGTTTTCCGCTTTGGCGATTTCCTTCAGCGCGTCGGTGAGCTTGCTCATCTCGGGTTCGATCAGGTCGGCGGGACGGCAGGTAATGGGTTCGTCACCGGCCAGCACGCGCGCCTGCAGCTCGGCGTTGACCGGCGCCGCGGTCGCGCCGTACTCGCCGCGCAGCACGCCTGCGGTCTCCTTGCTGATCGACTTGTAGCGCTCGCCGCTGAGCACGTTGATCACCGACTGGGTGCCGACGATTTGCGATGTCGGCGTAACCAGCGGCACGTAGCCCAGGTCCTTGCGCACGCTCGGAATTTCCTTGAGCACCTCGTCCAGCCTGTCGCTGGCGTTTTGATCGCGCAGCTGGTGCTCGAGATTGGTCAGCATGCCGCCCGGCACCTGCGCCGTCAGGATGCGCGGGTCGACGCCTTTAAGCGAGCCTTCGAACTTCGCGTATTTCTTGCGCACGTCATGGAAATAAAGCGAGATTTCCTCGAGCAGGTCGAGATCCATGCCGGTGGCGCGATCACTTTCCTCCATGATCGCGACGAAAGTCTCGGTCGGCGAATGGCCGTAGGTCAGGCTCATCGACGAAATCGACGTGTCGATCATGTCAACGCCGGCGTCGATGGCTTTCATCAATGTCGCGGTCGACAGGCCGGTGGTCGCGTGGCAGTGAATCGACAGCGGCAGCGCGCAGCTTTCCTTGATGCGTCCGACCAGTTCCTCGGCGGTATAGGGGTGCAGCAGCCCGGCCATGTCCTTGATGCAAATCGAGTGGCTGCCCATGTCCTCGAGCTGTTTCGCCATGTCCACCCACAGGTCGACATTGTGCACCGGGCTCAGCGTATACGACAGCGCGCCCTGCGCGTGCTTGCCGACCGCGATCGTCGCTTTAATCGCGGTTTCGATATTGCGCATGTCGTTCATCGCGTCGAAGATGCGAAACACGTCCATGCCGTTTTCGGCGCAACGCTCGACGAATTTTTCGATGACGTCGTCCGCGTAGTGGCGATAGCCGAGCGCATTTTGTCCGCGCAGCAGCATCTGCATCGGCGTATTCGGCATCGCCGCCTTGAGCTTGCGTAATCGTTCCCAGGGGTCTTCGCCGAGGTAGCGTATGCAGGCGTCGAAGGTGGCGCCGCCCCAGGTTTCGAGCGACCAGAAACCGACCTTGTCGAGCTTTTCCGCGATCGGCAGCATGTCTTCGATACGCACGCGCGTCGCCAGCAGTGATTGCGACGCGTCGCGCAGCACCAGGTCGGTAATCAACAAGGGATTTGGCATGTTTATAGTTTCCTGCTTTTTCGATATTGATGGACGGCCGCCGTGATCGCCGCGATATGATCCCGGTTGACGAAAGTCTGGGCGACTGTCGGCGTGGTGGCGACGGTTTCTTCGGGAACGATTCTGGAGGCGATGGAAATCAGCCCGATCAGCAAAATCAGGATGATGAAAACGGCGCCCATTCCGAGACCCAGCAGTTCCAGGCTCTGCAACAAGAGTTGTTCTATTTTCACTTCGGTTCAGCCCACGAACGCAAAACAGCGCTAATCATACTATATGAATTCGAGAAATTTCAGTTTTTGGCCGGGTGAGTAACCGGGCGCCCGGCCGCGCGCAGGCTTTGCACCGTCGCGCTCGGGGTCAGGATGTCGGGATCCAGCCGGATCTCGATCAACGACGGCTTGTCGGCGGCCAGGCAGCGTGTAAAAGCCGCCTCGAACTCATCGCTGTTGATCACCAGCTCGGCTTGCGCGCCATGCGCGCGCGCAAGCGCGACGAAATCCGGGTTGACCATGTCGGTGCCGATGACGCGTTCCGGATACGCGCGTTCCTGGTGCATGCGGATGGTCGCATAAATACCGTTGTTGACGACGATGACGACGATGTTGGCACGGTATTGCATCGCCGTCGCCAGTTCCTGCCCGTTCATCATGAAATCGCCGTCGCCGGTAAGCGCCACCACGCAGCGCTCGCGGTAGCGCAGGCTGGCGGCAACCGCCGCCGGGAGGCCGTAGCCCATGGTGCCGCTGGTCGGTGCCAGCTGGGTGCGGTAGCGCCGATAGCGAAAGAAACGGTGCAACCAGCCGGTATTGTTGCCGGCGCCGTTGCAGATAATGGCATCGTCCGGAGCCAGCCTGCGAATATCGTGGATTACGTCGGAAAACTGCAGCGCGCCAGCGATCGAGATCGATCGGTTCCAGTCGAGGTATTCCTGGTGCGCCTGCGTTGCCTGTTGACCGCGCCGGTCGTTAACGCTGCTTTTCGGTTCCGCTGCGAGCAGCGCTGCGACAAAGCGACCGCTGCCGGCGTTGATCGCGAGTTCGGGCTGATAGATATGGCCGAGCTCTTCGGCGCCGGGGTGCACGTGTATCAGGCGCTGCCGCGGGCAGGGGATGTCGATCAGGCTGAAGCCCGCGGTCGTCATTTCGCCGAGACGGGCGCCGATCACGAGCAGGCAGTCGGCCTCGCGTACGCGCCGGGTCAGCGCCGGATTGACGCCCAGCCCGAGATCGCCCGCGTAGCAGGGGTGTTCGTTATCGAAATAATCCTGGCAGCGAAACGAGTTGGCAACCGGGATCCGATTCGCCTCGGCGAAGCGTTGCAGCTGCAGGCGCGTGTCGTCGCTCCAGCCGCTGCCGCCGATAATGATCAACGGGCGCTCGGCAGCCGCGAGCATGCCGGCCGCGCGCGCGACATCGTCGGGCGCGGGGCTGATGGCGACCGCAAGCCAGGGCCTGGCGTCGCCCGCATCGGTCTGGTCGGTGAGCATGTCTTCGGGCAGGGCGAGCACCACCGGTCCCGGGCGTCCCGCGGTGGCGACGCTGAAGGCGCGATTGATGTACTCGGGAATGCGCGCGGCGTCATCGATTTGCGCGACCCACTTGCACAGCTGGGAGAACATGCGCCGGTAGTCGATTTCCTGGAACGCCTCGCGGTCGATATCCTTGCGCGCGATCTGGCCGATCAACAGAATCATCGGTGTCGAGTCCTGCATCGCGACGTGCAGACCGCCGCTGGCGTTGGTGGCGCCGGGGGCGCGCGTGACGAAACAGACGCCGGGCCTGCCGGTGAGCTTGGCGTCGGCCTCGGTCATGTAAGCCGCTCCGCCCTCGTTGCGGCACACGATCAGTTCGATCTCGCTGCGGTCGTAGAGAGCGTCAAGCGCGGCCAGGTAACTTTCTCCCGGGATACAGAAGATGCGTTCCACGGCGTTGATCTTGAGCGCGTCGATCAAAACTTCGGCGCCGCTGCGGGATTTGTTATCGGTGCTCACAAGGCTGGCTTCCAATCGCGGTTATAAAGATGAATCGGTTGTTGCCGCTTGCCCGTTACCGTGCACGGCGCCGTGCACCGGGCTGGCGCTATCTTCGCCATGATCGGGATAAAAAGCAATGCCGGCGCTTGCGGACTTCTGCACCGGTTCCGCGGTAGTGCAACGAGCATGATCCCCGCACGATTTGAATGTCGGCACGGATGGCGCAGCCCGAGGGTATCGTAAAACTGCCAGGATAGGCGATAATGCCGCTTTTATTCCGAACCTCGTCGCATGATATCGACCCATGCCAGGGGCCTGTTGATTACCGCCTGCGGGGTGTTGATCATTTCCCCTGACGGCCTGCTGACCCGCCTGATCGTCGCCGATCACTGGACCATGATTTTCTGGCGCGCGCTGTTCCTGTCCTTCGGCATGTGGATGGTGCTCGGCTTTACCCACCCCAACCGGGTCTGGCGGCAATACAGGACGCTTAAGGGCGCCGCCATTCTGAAGGTGCTGGCCTATTCGCTCGGCACCATTTCGTTTATTTTCGCGATTACGCACACCAGCGTCGCGAATACCCTGATTATTCTCAGCACGACGCCGCTGTTCGCGGCCATCATCAGCCGCCTGTTGCTGAACGAAACAATCGAGCTGCGCACGCTGATCGCGATCTCGCTGGTGGCGGTCGGCATCGCGGTGATCGCGGCCGGCAGCGACGACCAGTCCGGCAGCCGGCTCGGTGACATGGTCGCTCTGCTGGGCGCATTCTTTCTCGCCTGCGGCTTCAGTTTCGTGCGCCGCTTTCCCGACGCCTCGTCGATCGCGGCGATTTCCTGCAGCGGCGTGCTGACGGCGCTGCTGGTGCTGCCGCTGGCGTCGCCGTTTTCGGTGACGCAGTCGGACCTGGGCTACTTGCTGATCATGGGGGTTTACATGCTGCCGCTCGGCTCGGCGTTGATGTTTATCGGCCCGCGCTATATCCCGGCGCCGGAAGTCGGCCTGCTGTTGCTGCTGGAATCGGTGCTGGGGCCGGTCTGGGTCTGGCTCGCGCTCGGCGAAAAGCCGGGAACGCACACCTTGATCGGCGGCGCCATCGTGCTGTCGACGCTCGCGCTAAACACCGCCTGGGCGCTGAAACGGCGTCGTGGCAGGCTGATGGCCGAGCTGCAAAGGGTTTAATCGACTGCATAAAGCTTCTTAATAATGGGCACGGGCGTCTGGTTTTCCCGCGTTGTCGAGATATACTGCGGGACTGATACGCGGGAACGACTCCGCCATAATAATCAGCAGGACTTTTTTCCGATGAGCAGCCGAGTAGAAATCAGCGGTCTTAGCGTCGACCGCGCCCTGTACGAATTGATCGATACCGAAATCGCGCCTGGAACCGGCGTCGACAGCGCCGCGTTCTGGCGGGCCTTCGCCGACATCAATGCAAAAATGGGCCCGGAAAACCGGCGTTTGCTGGACCGGCGGGACGATCTGCAGGCGCAGCTGGACGCCTGGCACAAGAACCATTTTGGACGCATCGATGCGGCCGAGTACCGCGCATTTCTCGAACAGATCGGCTACCTGGTGCCCGAGCAGGGCGATTTCCGGGTAACCACCCCCAACGTCGACGACGAGGTCGGCCTGATCGCCGGGCCGCAACTGGTCGTGCCGGTCGACAACGCGCGTTACGCGTTGAACGCG
>JAOTUD010000119.1 GCA_029864065.1 Gammaproteobacteria bacterium
TTCTTCCTGGCGGTGATCCCCACCGAGTTTTTGGCCAGATCAAAAACTATCGATTTTTGATCTGACCAAAAACTTATGGCTATTCGTCGTAGGTGTAAAAGCCGCGGCCGGTTTTGCGGCCGAGGTAGCCGGCGTCGACCATTTGCCGCCAGATCGGGCAGGGGCGGTATTTCGAGTCGCCGAAGCCCTCGTGCAGCACCTTGATCACCGCGTAACAGGTATCGAGCCCGATCAGGTCGGCCAGCATCAGCGGGCCCATCGGATGGGCCATGCCCAGCTTCATGATTTCATCGATGCCCTCGGCGCTGGCGAGGCCCTCGTAGTAGACGTAGGCGGCCTCGTTGATCATCGGGATCAGGATGCGGTTGGCGACGAAGCCCGGGCTGTCCTTGGCCTCGACCGGCACCTTGCCGATGAATTCGCTGAGCGCGTGCACCTGGCGGTAAACCGCGTCGGTGGTCTGCAGCGCGCGGATGACCTCGACCAGCGTCATCATCGGCACCGGGTTCATGAAATGCATGCCGATAACCTGCCCGGCGCGCTGCGTGGCGCCGGCGATGCGCGTCAGCGAAATCGACGACGTGTTGCTCGCGAGGATCGCGTCCGGCTTGCACAACTTGTCGAGCTGTTTGAAGATATCGAGCTTCAGCGATTCGTTTTCGGTCGCCGCCTCGATGACGATGTCGACGTCGGCCAGTTGCGCGAGCGAAGTCGTCGTTTCGATAATGGCCAGGGTGGTTTCCTTGTCTTTGTTACTGATCTTTTCCTTCTTGATCAATCGATCGAGGCTGGTGGCAATCGTGTTCAGGCCGCGCTCGACCTGGGTCTCGCCGATATCCTGCATGATGACCTTGAGTCCGGCAGCTGCGCAAACCTGCGCGATGCCGTTACCCATGGTGCCGGCGCCGACGACGCCTACCGCTTTTATGTTCATTTTTTCTCCTTGCCATCCCGCGACTTGATCGCGGGATCCAGTTTAAATCAGAGTTAAGTATTGGATAAAAGGGGACAGTTTACTTATTTCGCAGCGCGAAATAAGTAAACTGTCCCCGCAATTCCCGCGAAATAAGTAAACTGTCCCCGCAATTCCCGGTTTAAAGTGCGCGCTGCGCGCGATCGGTTACTGGATCCCGGCGTTCGCCGGGACGACGCCTGTCGGCGTCGCTTTCGCCGGGATGACGGTCGCATTCGGCGACCGTCACATGTTGCGTCGGTACTGGCCGCCGACCTCGAACAGTGCGTTGGTAATTTCGCCGAGCGAGCAGTGGCGCACCGCCTGTACCAGTTCGCCGAAGATATTCTCGTTGTTGATCGCCGCCTGGCGCACGCGCTCGAGCGCCGCCGTCCCGGCATCGGCGTGAGCCGCCTTGAATTCGCGCAAACGCCTGATCTGGCTCTGTTTTTCCTCGTCGGTCGAACGCGCCAGCTCGATTTCGTAAGCCTCGTTGCCGTTCGGGTTCAAGAAGGTATTCACGCCGATGATCGGCAGCGAGCCGTCGTGCTTGCGATGCTCGTATAGCATCGACTCGTCCTGGATGCGGCCGCGCTGGTAACCGGTTTCCATCGCGCCGAGCACGCCGCCGCGCTCGGAGATGCGCTCGAATTCCTGCAGCACGGCTTCCTCGACCAGGTCGGTCAACTGTTCGATGATGAACGAGCCCTGGTTCGGGTTCTGGTTCTTCGCGAGCCCCCACTCGTTGTTGATGATCAGCTGAATCGCCAGCGCGCGCCGCACCGAATTGCCGGTCGGGGTCGTGATCGCCTCGTCGAAGGCGTTGGTGTGCAGGCTATTGCAATTGTCGTAGATCGCGATCAGCGCCTGCAGCGTGGTACGGATATCGTTGAAGTCCATCTCCTGCGCGTGCAGCGAGCGGCCCGAAGTCTGGATATGGTACTTGAGTTTCTGGCTGCGCTGGTTGGCGCCATACCTGTTTTTCATCGCGACCGCCCAGATGCGGCGCGCGACGCGGCCCATGACGGTGTATTCCGGATCCATGCCGTTGGAGAAAAAGAACGACAGGTTGGGCGCGAAGTCGTCGATATGCATGCCGCGCGCGAGGTAAGTCTCGACAAAGGTGAAACCATTCGCGAGCGTGAACGCGAGCTGCGAGATCGGGTTCGCGCCGGCCTCGGCAATGTGGTAACCGGAAATCGACACCGAGTAAAAATTGCGGATGCGGTGATCGATGAAGTACTGCTGGATATCGCCCATCATCTTGAGCGCGAACTCGGTCGAAAAGATGCAGGTATTCTGCCCCTGGTCTTCTTTCAGAATGTCGGCCTGCACCGTGCCGCGGATGTTCTCCAGCGCCCAGGCGCGGATCCTGTCGACTTCGGGGCCGGCAGGCTGGCGCTGGTTATCGGCCTCGAATTTATCAATCTGTTGATCGATCGCGGCATTCAGGTACATCGCCAGGATAATCGGCGCCGGGCCGTTGATCGTCATCGACACCGACGTCGACGGACTGCACAGGTCGAAGCCATCGTAGAGCGCCTTCATGTCTTCGAGGGTGGCTATCGAGACCCCCGAGTTACCGACCTTGCCGTAAATGTCGGGGCGCTCGTCCGGGTCGCAGCCGTACAGCGTCACCGAATCGAACGCGGTCGACAGCCGCTTGGCCGCGGAATGCTCGGACAGCTGCCTGAAGCGACGGTTGGTGCGAAACGCGTCACCCTCGCCGGCGAACATGCGCGTCGGGTCTTCGCCCTCGCGCTTGAACGCAAACACGCCGGCGGTAAACGGAAAATTACCGGGCAGGTTTTCCAGCAGCAGCCATTTCAGTAATTCACCGTGATCTTCGTACCTCGGCAACGCGACCTTCGGCAGGACCGAACCGGACAGCGTTTGGTACTTGAGCCCGGTGCGAATCTCGCGATCGCGAACCTGGACCACGAACTCGTCACCGGCATAACTCCGACGCGTTTCTGGCCAGTGCTCGAGCAGCTTGCGCGAGCGCTCTTCGAGCGCCGCATCGCGCGTCGCGATCAGCGTGTCCAGGTCGTCGGCGCTCGTGTCGGGATGCTCGGTGGTCAGCATGCGGTGCGCCTCGACCAGCTGCTGGCGTTCGCGCGCCACGCCGACCTGCTGCCGCGCGTGGGCGTGGTAGGCGCGCAGGGTAGCGGCGATTTCGGCGAGATAGCGCACCCGCTCGGCGGGCACGATGACGGTGGCCGAGGTCGATTTGCGTGTCTCGATGCGCGCTAGCCGGGATTCGCCCGTGCGCAAACCGAGCGCCTTAAGTTTGTCCAGTATCGCTTGATAGAGCGCGGTGCTGCCGTCATCGTTGAAGCGCGATGCGATGGTGCCGAAAACGGGCATCTCCTCGGTTTTTTGTGAAAACGCCTCGCGATTGCGCTGCACCTGTTTGCAGACATCGCGGTAGGCATCGTCGGCACCCTTGCGATCGAACTTGTTGATCGCGACGATGTCGGCGAAATCGAGCATGTCGATTTTTTCGAGCTGGCTTTGCGCGCCGAATTCAGGCGTCATGACATACAGCGACGCGTCGACCAGCGGCACGATCGCGGCGTCGCCCTGGCCGATGCCCGGGGTTTCGATGATCACAAAATCGAAGGCGCAAAGCTTGCAGGCCGCGACCGCGTCGGCGATGACTTCGGGGATTTCGCCAACAGAATCGCGCGTTGCGATCGAGCGCATGTAGATATTGGGGTGGTCGATCGCGTTCATGCGGATGCGATCGCCGAGCAGCGAGCCGCCGGTTTTACGCCGCGTCGGATCGACCGCGATGATCGCGATGTTGAGCCGGTCGCCATGGTCCAGGCGGAAACGGCGTACGATTTCATCGGTTAACGACGACTTGCCGGAACCGCCGGTGCCGGTGATGCCGAGCACGGGAACCGGTCGGGCCGCGGCCTCGCTGCGAATCTGCGCCAACAGTTCCTTTGCCACGCTGCCGTTCTCGAGCGCGGTGATCAGGCTCGCCAGCGCGGTCGTGTCATGTTTTTGCAGCGGTTCCAGCGAGGTCGGCGCCTGCCGCCCCGGATCGAACTGGCAGCGCTCCAGCATGTCCGTGATCATGCCCTGCAGGCCCAGTTTCTGGCCGTCGTCGGGCGAGTAGATGCGTGTCACGCCGTAGTCCTCGAGCGCGCGAATCTCGGCAGGTACGATGACACCGCCGCCGCCGGCAAAAATACGGATGTCTGGTCGGCCCCTGTCCCTGAGCATATCGACCATGTACCTGAGGTACTCGACGTGCCCGCCCTGGTAGGAACTCAGCGCGATTCCGTGCACGTCCTCCTGGATCGCCGCGTCGACGATTTCGGCGACCGAGCGGTTGTGCCCGAGGTGGATGACCTCGGCGCCGGATGACTGCAGGATGCGCCGCATGATATTGATCGCCGCGTCGTGGCCGTCGAACAGGCTGGCCGCGGTGACAAAGCGGATTTTACGCCGCTTGGTCGAAGTAGACGGGATAGTGATGACCTTTTCCTGGGCGGAACTCATGGCGGAAGCCTCAACGGAATAAATTTGTTTGCAATCGGCGCCGCAATAAACTACCTTACGTTTACGTTAACGTCAACTACTGAATCCACTCTGAATATAGCCGGAATTCGTTTACCCGCATCGAAATGAGCAGCCAGTTTGAACCCAGGAATCCCGACTTCGAAGCCCGCGTGGCGCAGAGTTTCGGCGAGCAGGCGGTGATGTCCATGATCGGCGCCCGGCTGTCCGAGGTTGGTGCGGGGCAGGTCGTGATCGAGTTGCCCTATCGCACCGACCTGACCCAGCAGGACGGGTTTATCCATGCCGGCATCTCGTCGACGATCATGGATAGCGCCTGCGGCTACGCGGCGTTTTCGCTGATGCCGGCCGACGCCAGGGTGCTGACCATAGAATTCAAGATTAACCTGCTGGCCCCGGCCGCGGGAGACCTGTTTCGCGCCGTCGGCAGGGTGCGCAAGGCGGGCCGCAGCGTTTTCGCCGCCGAAGCCGATCTCTACGCCCGCACAGACGGCAGCGACAAGCTGGTGGCGACGATGCATGGGACCCTGATGGCGGTTTATCCGCAGTAGATTTCGCGAGGCGCAAATGGACCCGATCGAAAGCGGCACCAAAACCTACAGCATCGGCCAGCTGGCCGAGGAATTCGGCGTTACTTCGCGCACGCTGCGCCTTTACGAAGAAGAGGGATTGCTGCAGCCGCTGCGCGAGGGCACGCGCCGAATTTACCGCGATCGCGATCGCGTCAGGCTGCGCCTGATCCTGCGCGGCAAACGGCTCGGCTGGTCGCTGGCCGAGATTCGCGAATCTTTCGACCTCTACGATTCCAGCCATGGCGAACAGGCCCAGCTCGAACTGATGCTGGCAAAACTGGCGCGGCGCCGCGCGGTACTGAGCGCGCAGAAACGGGATATCGATAACGCGCTCGCCGACCTGGATCGAGTCGAGGCCAACGCCGAGGCCGCGTTGCGCGAACTTCGTTCCGGCCAGCGCAAGCTGAGCCACGGGTAAAGCACGGAGCAGACTATGACCTATTTTCCTTCCCTGAATTTCGATCTCGGTGAAACCGTCGATCTGCTGCGCGACGCGGTGCAGGATTTCGCCCAGGCCGAGATCGCGCCGCGCGCGGCCGAAATCGATCGCAGCAACGAGTTTCCGAACGAACTCTGGCCCCGGCTCGGCGAAATGGGTTTGCTCGGCATCACCGTGCCCGAGAGCTACGGCGGCAGCGATATGGGCTACCTCGCGCACATCGTCGCGATGGAGGAAATCAGCCGCGCCTCGGCCTCGGTGGGTCTCAGTTACGGCGCGCATTCCAACCTGTGCGTAAACCAGATCAATCGCAACGGCAGCGACGATCAGAAGCAGAAATATTTACCCGGGCTGATCAGCGGAGAGTGGATCGGCGCGCTCGCGATGTCGGAACCGGGCGCCGGATCGGACGTCGTCGGCATGCAGATGAAGGCCGAGAAGACAGACGCCGGTTACCTTTTGAACGGCACCAAGATGTGGATCACCAATGGCCCCGATGCGGACCTGGTCGTGGTATATGCGAAGACCGAACCGCAGGCCGGTTCCCGCGGTATTACCGCCTTCCTCGTGGAAAAGGCGTTTGGCTTCGAGACCGCGCAGAAGCTCGACAAGCTCGGCATGCGCGGCTCCAATACCGGTGAACTGGTGTTCAGGGACGTCGAGGTGCCCGCGACAAGCATGCTCGGCGAGTTGAATCGCGGCGCCGCGGTGCTGATGAGCGGCCTCGATTTCGAACGCGCGGTGCTGGCGGCCGGCCCCACCGGCATCATGCTGGCCTGCATGGACGCGGTCGTGCCCTATATCCACGAACGCAAACAGTTCGGCCAGCCGATCGGCGAATTCGAACTGATGCAGGGCAAGATCGCCGACATGTACACGACCATGAACGCGACCCGCGCCTATGTTTACGCGGTCGGCAAGGCCTGCGACCGCAATGAGGCCGCGCGCAAGGATGCCGCCGGCGCGATTCTATACGCCGCCGAGAAGGCGACCTGGATGGCGCTCGAAGCGATCCAGGCGCTCGGCGGCAATGGCTATACCAACGATTACCCGGTAGGCCGCCTGTTACGCGATGCCAAGCTCTACGAAATCGGGGCGGGCACATCGGAAATCCGCCGCATGCTGATCGGGCGGGAATTGTTTAACGAGACTTCTTGAGGGATATCACCATGAGCGAGAATATTGTCATTACCGGTTTTGCACGCACCCCGATGGGTGGCTTCCAGGGCGTCCTCTCCGGTGCCAGCGCGGCCGAGCTCGGCGCCGCCGCGATCAAGGCTGCCGTGGAACGCAGCCAGTTGCAGGGTGACGCGATCGATGAGGTCATCATGGGTTGCGTGCTGCCGGCGGGGCAGGGGCAGGCGCCCGCGCGCCAGGCCAGCCTCGGCGCGGGTCTGCCGCTGGCGACCGGCTGCACGACGATCAACAAGATGTGCGGCTCGGGCATGAAGGCGACGATGTTCGCGCACGATATGCTGAAGGCCGGAACCAACAAGGTCATGGTGGCCGGCGGCCTCGAAAGCATGACCAACGCACCCTACCTGCTGACCGGGGCGCGCGCCGGCATGCGCATGGGCCACGGCCAGGTGTTCGATCACATGTTCCTCGATGGCCTCGAAGACGCCTACGACAAGGGCAAGCTGATGGGCGTGTTCGCCGAGGCGACCGCGGACAAGTACGGCTTCACGCGCGCGCAGCAGGACGAGTTCGCGATCACGTCGCTGAAGCGCGCGCAGGCCGCGATCGAAAGCGGTGCTTTCAAGGATGAAATCACGCCGGTCTCGATCAAGTCCCGCAGGGGCGAGGTTACGGTCGATACCGACGAGCAGCCGTTCAACGCGAATATCGAAAAAATTCCGACCCTGCGCGCGGCGTTTCGCGCGGACGGCACCGTCACCGCGGCCAACTCGAGCTCGATATCCGACGGCGGCGCGGCGCTGGTGCTGATGGGCGAATCCGAGGCAAAGCGTC
>JAOTUD010000120.1 GCA_029864065.1 Gammaproteobacteria bacterium
CCAGCGCGACTATCAGCTTGATATCGAGCGCCAACCACAGTCCGAGCCCGACCACGAAAGTGGACATCAGCATGGCCGGTATCGCGAGTATCAGTATCGGGGGCAGGTCCTTGATCATCTGGCGCGCGTCGAGCGCGAACCCGGATTCGAAGATCAGCGCGGGCAGGAAGATGAATAGCATGATATCGGGGCTCAGGCTGAACCCCTGCAGCGGCTCCATGAACGGCAGCAGGTGCGACATCTCGCCCAGCAGCATGCCGATAATGACGAGAATGACGGTAAACGGTACCGGCAGATTGCGGCAGGTGCCGTTGACGAGCATGGCTATACCCAACAGCACTACCAGTACGTAGATAATTTCTGCAACCGGCATCGCTATTCGCCGAAACCAGGTAATCTCCAACGCAATTTGCCCTGGCCTTTAATCGCCCCCGTGGCTCATGAGTTTACGAATCAAGGCTAATCGCTACGTAAATCGTGGCATTGACACAAATCAAGCCATCGCCAACCGCGTCAATTTTTTGGAGGCGAAAGTAACCAGCCGGAAACCGGGTTCCGGTTGACGGCCATCAATATCGTCCGGCCGGGTTTAGGCTAGATTTCGAGCGTAATCCGGCAAAGCTAACCCGGGAGAGAAACATGCAAGACAGAGAAATCGCAAAACAGGACTGGCCGGACTTCTTCGATCGGGTGACGTCGGCATTGCAGGGTAAACTGGTCGAGATCGAAGTCGACAGCCTCGAACTCGGCGCCCAGATCGAAGCCACCAGGTTATCGCTTAACGGCCTGACTTATGACCGCAAGGACGATTCGTTTGTCGTCAGCACCGATCAAATCGAGCACGTGATCCGCTCGCCACAAAAAATACACGTGGCGGATGCGACGCATGGGGTGGGCAGTCTGATGGTGACCGCGGCGGACGGCAGCAAACAGATCATCCGCTTCACCGAGCCGCTGGCGCTGCCAAAGGTCGGCTAAACGCCTGTCGCGACGGTAAGCCTGGCGGACAGTAGTCTGCGCAACCGCTCCATTCAACCAACGAACCCTGGGGAAGCCAGATGAGTTTGCGAAGTTTCTACGAAAACAAGATGCGGGACGAGCTCGACGAATTCAAAGCCGAGGTCAAGGCGCTCAGGCAAAAGGCCGGAAAAGCCGAGGTCAACCTCGAGCTCGAATACTTCACCTTGCTGGACGAGCTACTTCTGAAGCTCGAATCGGCCGAGCAGAAACTCGAACTGCTCAGGCAGGCGAACGACGCTAACTGGGAGCACTTCAAGACGGAGTTCGAGCATAGCTGGCAATCCCTGCGTGAGCTGATCAGGGCGCTGACAGCACCCTGACGGAGGGCCAGCCCGGGCGATGCCGCGCTTCCGGCAAACTGTCGCGGCGCGGATGAACAAAGCGCTCAGTCCGCGCAAGGCGACATGACAAGCAGGTCGTGTAAATTCTCGGCCGACGGCCATGTGCCGAGCCGCTCCCAGAGCGCCCGCGCCGGCGCTGCTTCAAGGCCGGTATTTAGCTGAAACTTGCGCATGTGTTGGGCCTCCGACATCGGCTTCTGCGGCGAACCCAGCGGGTAGGGTATATCCACCGCATGGGTCGCGCCATTTATCGTGGCAACGACCCGATCGGGTTGCTCCGGGTCGTAATTGAGTTCTGGGCGTTTGGGTCTGAGACAGGTCACCGTTGTTTTATCGATCATTTGCCGGATATCCTCGTCCTGCCAGCCCCGGTTGTCGAGATCGGCAATCGTCAAATTCCCTCTCAGCAGCACAGCCGCGGCGCAGTAAGGCAGGCTGAATAGCGCCTCGCCGCGGTTTTTCGGCTGCCTGAACGGCAGGATGCCCGCGTGCATGTCGGGCAGGTGCAGTTCCAGCTTGTCGATGGCGGCCGGATCGATGCCGCGTGATCGCAGTTCCAGCATTCCGGTCATGATGCGGTGCGTGTAACCGCAGCTGGGCCAGGGTTTGAACACGATATGATACTGGTCGATGGCCGGCGCCTGCCCGATTCTTGCCATCGCCGTCTCGATCCGGTCGCTATGGCGGTGTCCCATCAACGCAATCATTCCGGCGGCGTGTTCCAGCATGTGCGGCTGGCCCGTCAGGCCCGTCGCGGCAAGATGGGCCGCGACGATGCCGCCTTCGACGGCGAATCCCACCTGCAGCGGCTTGGCTTCCGATCCGAACTGGGCGTTGTAGCCCAGCGCGCGGCTGGTGGCGATGGCGAGCGCGTTTGCGGTTTGCGCGCCGTCGAGCCCCATCAGCCGCGACACCGACGCGGCGACACCGATCGCGCCGATGGTCGCGGTCGCATGCCAGCCCTGGTCGTAATGTTCGAGATTGATCGCCTCGCCGATGCGTGCAATGGTTTCGTAGCCGGCCAGATATGCCGCGATCGCGTCCTCGCCCGACAGCGCCCGGTCGCAGCTCGCGGCGAGTATTGCCGGGAACAGCAGCACGCTGATATGCGTGTTACCCGGCACTTCCCAGTCATCGAACTCGAGCGCGTGGCCGGCGACCGCGTTCGCCATGGCCGCGGCGCCGGGCGTCGCATGACAGGTCGTGCCATAGATGCGCGCGTGCGCGTGTTCGTTGATTTGCCCGCAGTTGATCAGCGCTTGCCTGGTCTTGCGCGCGACCGGCTGGTCGGCGCCGACCAGCATGCAACCGTAGACGTCGATCAGCGCAGCCTTGACGAAGCCGAGACTTTGCGTGCCGGGTTTGATCGGCGTCTGCGAGATGTAATCGGCGATTCTCTGTAACGCGGTAACGGTCGCTTGAGTCATGAACGATCAACCCGGTGATGGTGGCGGCCTGCCCGTCAGCATATCGGCCGCGCGTTCCGCCATCATGATGACACCGGCGTTGGGGTTGCCGCTGATCTGGTCCGGAAATGCCGACGCGTCGACCACGCGCAGTGCATCGATGCCGCGCACGCGGAACTCGGCATCGAGCACCGCCGCGGGGTCGTCGTCCGCGCCGATACGGCAGCTTGCGACGGGGTGATGTCCGGTGGTGATATGTTCGCGCAGGCCGTCCGTCATGGCCGTGCGCGAGGTCACCTGCGCACCGAAGGTGATTTCCTTGCCGATAAATTCCGCGAACGCGGGTTGCCGGGTGACTTCGCGGATATGCGCCACGCCATCGATCAATTGATCGACATCCTCGGGCGCGCTGAAATAAGCCGGATCGATGAGCGGATGATCGACCGGGTTAGCGGAAGCGAGGCGAATCCTGCCCTTGCTCCCCGGGCGCAGCAGGTTGATATCGAACTGTATGCCGGGCGTGGCGGTTTTACCGCGCGCCAGGATCGCGCGTCCTGGTTGCAGCAGGTTCTGCAGCGTCCAGCCGGATCCGCCGGCGCCTTCCCTGACCACCATCGGCGTGCAGAAGACTTCGATGTCGGGCAGCTCGCCGCCGTCGAAGGCGTGAAACAGCGCCACGCTCCAGAAGGGTCCGGTCGCCGGGCCGCTCTTGCTGAACAGGTATTGCAGGCCCAGCCAGATGGTGCGATCGAGGCGCTGATAGCGCGCAAAACTCAACGCCGGGTCCCTGAGTTCGAAGGTCAGCGGCATGTTGGGATGATCCTGCAGGGATTCGCCGACGCCTGGTAAATCCTGCGCGACGTCGATACCAAACTCGCGCAGGTGGTCGGCCGGGCCGATGCCCGACAGCATCAACAGCTTGGGCGATTCGAACGCGCCCAGACAGGCAATGACTTCGCGCACGGCGTGCAGGGTTTGCGTGATGCCCCCGTGACTGATTTGCAGTCCGACCGCCTTGCCGCCCGACAGCGCCACTTTCAGCGCGCGGGTGTCGGTCATGACGGTCAGGTTGGCAGGGCGCCGCTGCAGAAAGGTCGCCGAGGTCGACTGGCGCTGGCCGTTGAATACCTTGGCGTCGAAACGACCGACACCGATTTGTCGCCGCGCATTGAAGTCGTCGTTGAGTCTCGCGCCCGCCTGTTGCGCCGCCGTGACGAAACAGCGGCTGACCGCGCAGTAATTTTGCGCGGGCGAGATCTTCAGCGGCCCCGCCTGGCCGTGGAATTCCGCATCGCGATAGGTCGCGGTTTCCGATTTTTTGAAGTAAGGCAGAACGTCGGCGTAACCCCAGCCGCGGATGCCGCGGTCGCGCCAGCGGTCGAAGTCGCGCGCGTTGCCGCGTATGTAGATCAGTCCGTTCATCAG
This sequence comes from Gammaproteobacteria bacterium, assembly GCA_029864065.1. Lineage (GTDB taxonomy): Bacteria > Pseudomonadota > Gammaproteobacteria. Next base: position 4,193 of record JAOTUD010000120.1, read on the forward strand.
CGACGTGCCGCCGAGCCCCTTGCCGCGGGGATAATAAATTCGTCGCCCGTTGAGGCCGGACTGTGCGGTGCTGTGGTAACCCCAGTCGAATCGGGGATTGCCGAATATGAAGCCGTTGCCAGCGGGCATGCGCACGAACAGGCTGTCGCCATTGCCGCCTGCTTCGACCAGGCACACGGTCACGGCCGGGTCCTCGCACAGGCGCGCGGCGAGTACGCAACCGGCGGAACCGGCGCCGGCGATGATGTAATCGTAACTCTGCTGTTTGCCCATGGACCTAATCCGTGCAGGTATCCACGCCTGGAATTGGGTGGCATCATAGCAACAGCGATTTTTATTGCCTACGAATTTATGAGGGTTCATGCCTGCCGTCCAGACTATCGATTTCAGCGATTTGTGCGTGCCTCGCGCACGGCTCGCAAGACTGGATCCCGGCCTGCGCCGGGATGACGCGAGAGGGCCCCGCGAGACATCGCGAGGGGCCCCGCAAGATGACGTGGACGGGCCGCACAAATAGATGAAAGACCGTCCGATATTACTGCTCGCCGTCGCGCAGATGCTGATCTGGGCCTGCATCTATTACAGCTTTCCGGCGCTGCTGCTGCACTGGGAGCAGGCGCTGGGCTGGGGCCGCGCCGACCTGACCGGCGCGATTACACTCGCGGTATTCGTGTCGGCGTTCTGCTCGCCGCTGTACGGGCGCCTGATCGACGCCGGCAGGGGCGCGCTAATGATGACCGTGGCGAGCTTCGTTGGCGGCTGCTGCTTGATACTGCTGACGCAGGTCGAGTACCGCTGGCAGTTTTACCTGATCTGGGGCGTGATCGGTGTGTGCATGTCCGGCAGTCTCTACGAACCCTGTTTCGCGCTGATTACGCGCGCGCGGGGCGAGCATGCGCGGCGTTCGATCATTCTGGTAACGCTGGTTGCGGGCTTCGCCGGCACGGTCAGCTTTCCGATCGCACACAGCCTCGCCGGCGCTTTCGGCTGGCGCGGCGCGGTGCTGTTTTTCGGCGCGACCGCAATCCTCGTCGTGGCGCCACTAATGTGGCTCGGCGCGAATGCTGTCGAGCAGGCCGGTGCGCACCGCCATCGCGCCAACCCGCAGCTGTCCATTGCCGGACAACGCTACTTGCGCTCGCCGGTGTTCTGGTGTCTCGCGCTTGGCTTCGGCCTGGGCGCGGTCATGCATGGCATTACCCTGCATCATTTATTGCCGATACTGGCCGAGCGCGAAATTCATCCCGAAGTTGCGGTCGTCGCCATCTCGTTCATCGGGCCGATGCAGGTAGCCGGGCGTCTCGCGATGATGGCGGCCGAACGCCACGTGTCCAATCACGGCATCGCGATCACCTGTTTCGTGCTGATGGCGATGTCGATCCTGTTTCTGATCGGGGCCGGCACCACGCCGGCGCTGCTGGTCGCGTTCGTAATCCTGTTTGGCGGTGCCTACGGCATGGTCAGCATCATCCGCCCCGTCATCGCGCGCGAGCTGCTCGGGGAGCGTCAGTTCGGCGCCAAGTCGGGAGCGCTGGCGCTGGTTTACCTCGCGGGGTCCGCGTCGGCGCCGTTTCTCGGCTCGCTGGGGTGGTCCTGGGGGGGCTACGACATGGTCTTGCCGGGGCTGGTGCTGCTCGCCGTGGCGGGGCTGGGACTTTACCTGGCCGCGCAAAAAGCAACCATGGCGACCTGAATTTGGTTAGTATTACGGAATCGATCCAATAGCAGGGGAACCAGCCATGTCACAGCAACTGATCGCGCACCTGCAGCAGAGCCTCGCATCGATCCGGGAACAGGGATTGTTCAAGAACGAACGCCCGCTCGAGTCGCCGCAGGGCGCCAGCGTGCACGCCCAGGGCTGGCAAGATGACCTGATCAACCTGTGCGCAAACAATTACCTGGGCCTCGCCAATCATCCCGACATGGTCGCCGCCGCGCACGCGGGTATCGACAGCCACGGTTTCGGCATGGCCTCGGTGCGTTTCATCTGCGGTACCCAGGACATCCACAAGGAGCTGGAAAGGAAGATCGCGGATTTCGTCAGCATGGACGATGCCATCCTGTTTTCATCCTGCTTCGACGCCAACGGCGGCATATTCGAAGTCCTGCTCGACGAAAACGATGCGGTCATCTCCGACAGTCTCAACCATGCCTCGATCATCGATGGCATCCGCCTGTGCAAGGCGCAGCGCTACCGTTATGCCAATAGCGACATGGCGGACCTCGAGGCGAAGCTGGCCGAGGCGCAGGCCGCCCGCTTCCGGCTGGTCGTGACCGACGGGGTGTTCTCGATGGACGGAACCCTGGCGCAGCTGCCGGCGATTTGCGACCTGGCCGAGAAACACGACGCGCTGGTCATGGTCGACGACAGCCACGCGATTGGTTTCATCGGCGCGCGCGGCGCCGGCACGCCGGAGTATCACGGTGTCGAGGGGCGCGTGCACATCACCAGCGGCACCTTCGGCAAGGCCCTCGGCGGCGCCAGCGGCGGCTACATCACCGGCCCGCAGGCGGTGATCGATATGTTGCGCCAGCGCGCGCGGCCCTACCTGTTTTCCAATAGCCTCGCCCCGGGTATCGTCAGCGCGACCCTCGCGGCGCTGGGTCTGCTCGAGCAAAGCGCCGACCTGCGCGAGACGCTTGCCGACAACACGCGCTACTTTCGCGAACGCATCGGCAGCGCCGGTTTCGACGTCATCGACGGCACGCACCCGATCGTGCCGATCATGACCGGCGACGCGGTAAAGGCGCAACGGCTCGCCGCCGACCTGATGCAGCATGGCATTTACGTCACCGCCTTTTCGTTCCCGGTGGTGCCGAAAGGCCAGGCGCGGGTGCGCACCCAGATGAGCGCCGCGCACAGCCGCGCGCAACTCGACCGCGCGATCGACGCCTTTGTCGCGGTCGGCAGGCAAATAGAACTGATTCCCTGAGGAGAGCGATATGAAGGCGCTGGTGAAAGCCTACGACAAGCCCGGCCTGTGGTTGCAGGACGTGCCGAAACCCGAACCGGGCCCGGAAGACGTGCTGATCAAGATTAGCGAGGTCGCGATCTGCGGCACCGATCTGCACATCTACAACTGGGACCAGTGGGCGCAGGAGCACGTGCCGGTGCCGATGACGGTAGGGCACGAGTATATCGGCGTCATCGAGCAGGTCGGCGAGCTGGTGCATTCGGTCAAGGTCGGCGACCGCGTCTCCGGCGAGGGGCATATCATGTGCGGCGAATGCCGCAACTGCCGTGCC
>JAOTUD010000121.1 GCA_029864065.1 Gammaproteobacteria bacterium
CTCGAGCTCGCCGAGCCGGATATCCAGCAGGGGATCGCCAGCTGTATCGAACTGGGCGCATCCGAAATAGTCGCGGTACCCTATTTTCTGGCCGCGGGTCGGCACGTGGCGCAGGATATCCCCGGCGAACTCGCCTGTGCCAGGGCGGGGAACCCCGGGGTCAGCATCGAGATGTCGCAGTATCTCGGCGAGAACGACACCATGGCCGGGCTGATCCTGCAGTGCGCGCAACAACGCGGCCAGGCGACGCGGTAAAACCACTCTACTTGAGACTCGCCAGCCTGTTCGACGGCCCGTGCGCCCGGGGCATGGTTGCGCAGGACGAGCGACGATAGCGCGCACGGTGCCGCTGGCGTTGTCGGAACAGATTACCCTGCAAAGCCCCGCATCGAGCATGCCTTGCGTTTGCAGGCGCGAAAATGGGTTTATTAGGGAACCGGAATACCTATAATAAGGAGATTCACGCGCCGCATGGCCGATTCCTATCAAAACAGCGAGTAATCCATATGAACGCCCCTCTCAGCAACAGCGCCCTGGTCGACAAGGACCAGGAGCACATGATCCATCCCTTGCACCACAACCCGGCGCATGCCAACGCGAAAGTCTGGGTAAAAGCGGAAGGCTCCCACCTGATCGATGCCGACGGCAATCGCTACATCGACGGTTTGTCGTGCCTGTGGAACGTCAGTTGCGGCCACGGCCGCCAGCCGCTGGTCGATGCGGCCGCCAGGCAGATGCAGCAAATGGCTTTCTGCTCGAGCTATAACGGCAGCTCCAATCCGCCGGCGATCGAACTCGCCGAACGCCTGTCGGAAATGTGCTACCCGCAAATCAATAATTTCTATTTCACGTCGGGCGGCGGCGAATCCACCGACAGCAATTTCAAGCTGTCGCGGTATTACTGGAAGGCGAAGGGCAAGCCGGAAAAGACCAAGGTGATCAGCCGCATCTGGGGCTATCACGGGGTGACGTTCGCGGCGATGTGCGCCACCGGAATAGCCGGTTACTGGCCGTCCTTCGAGCCGCGTATGCCCGGGTTCAGCCATATACCGGCACCCGATCCATACCACTACCCGGTGCCCGGGGATGGCTCCTCGCAGGGGGTCGCGGCGGCCAACGAGCTGGAAAAGGAAATCCTGAAGCAGGGTCCCGAGACGGTGGCGATGTTTATCGCCGAACCGGTGCAGGGCGCGGGCGGCGTCATCGTGCCGCCCGACGATTATTTCCCGCGTATTCGCGAAATCTGCGATCAGTACGAGGTGCTGTTGGTGGCCGACGAGGTGATCACCGGTTTCGGCCGCACCGGCAAGCTGTTCGCGCTCGAACATTACGGCGTGCAGCCCGACCTGATGCAGTTCGCCAAGTCGATTACCTCGGGTTACCTGCCGCTCGGCGGAATCGGCATCAGCGACGAGATTGCGGAAACGATCCGCAACAGCGAAAAACCCTGGATGCACGCCTATACCTATAGCGGCCATCCGACTACCTGCGCGGTCGGGCTGGCAACCCTCGATTATATCGAGAGCCACAACCTGGTCGAGCAGGCCGCCAGCAGGGGCGCCTATTTACTCGACAAGCTGCACGCCGAGCTGGACGGGCACCCGCATGTCGGTAACGTACGCGGCAAGGGCATGATGTGCGGGGTCGAGCTGGTCGAGGATAAGGCCGCGAAGTCCTGGTATCCGCCGGAGTGGGGCGTCGGTGCGAAAATGACAAAGGCCATGATCGACAACGGTATCTTCACGCGCATGCGCAGCGAGGTGGTATGCATCGCGCCGCCGCTGACGACCGACGAGGCCACGCTGGACGAGCTCGTCTCCGGCATTCGCAACGCCATCGTCACCGTCTTCGGCGAATAATAGACGGTAAAAACGGGGACAGTTTACTTAATTCGACATGTCGAATTAAGTAAACTGTCCCCTTATTTCCGGTCCGGCAGTTCCTTGATGTAGAGGTCGTGCTTGGAATAGGGGATTTCGACGCCCTCCGCGTTGAAGCGCTTATAGATCTCGCCGAGCAGTTCGTGGGTGACCATGCCGCGGGCCGAAGGCTGATTAACCCAGCACAGCAATTCGAAATCGAGGCTGGAGCCGCCGAAGGCGCGAAAGCGGACGCGGTGCGCAGGTTCGCCGCAAACATTCTCGTTCGCCGCGGCGATCTCCATCAGCAGGTTTTGCACCTGATCGATGTCGGAGCCGTAAGCCACGCCGACCTTTACCCGGATGCGGTATTTTTCGTAGGGCCCGCCGGATTCGTTGATGATCTTGGTGTTGCCCATGATCGCGTTGGGCACCGTAACCTCGACGTCGTCGCGCGTTCGCATGCGCGTGCTGCGGATGCCGATGTGGGTGATTTCGCCGCGCTCGCCCGAATCGAGCACGACGTAGTCGCCGATCTTGTAGGGCGCGTCGGCGAGGATGAAAACCCCGGAAAACAGGTTGGCGAGCGTGTCCTTGGCAGCGAAGCCGACCGCGATGCCGATGATCCCGGCAGACGCGAGCCACGCGGTCATGTCGATGCCCCAAGCGCTGAAGACCGCGTAGACGGCGATGACGACGATAAAGATATTGGCGACGTTGTCGAACAACGGCAGCGACTGGCTGTTCAGAAACCTGATGCGCCGGTCGTTGCCGGCAATGCTGTGCAGCAGCAGATGCGCCAGGCGCATCAGGAATATCGCCCATATGATTAGCGCGATCGATTTCAATGTGGAATAAGCGACGAAGTCGTAGGGGTCGCCCAGGTTCAGCAGATTGGTCGCCAACCCCAGGCCGATCAGTATTACGCTGACATAAACCGGCCCGTGTAATATCGCCAGCAACCGGTCGTCAAAAGTAAACCGTGTCTTCGCAAAAATCCGGCTCAGCGTGGCGACGATAACCCGATCGATAATCCACGCTACGATGAGCGATATGACGATCAGCGCACAGGCCTGCAGCCAGGGATTGTCGCCTATCAGGCTCAGGTAAGGGGCCAGCGCGGCCTGCCATTCGTTCAGCATTCGATGATATTGACCGCGAGCCCGCCGCGCGCGGTTTCCTTGTACTTGGTTTTCATATCGGCGCCGGTTTCGCGCATGGTCTTGATGACCTTGTCGAGCGAGACGAAATGCTTGCCGTCGCCGCGCATCGCCATGCGCGCGGCGTTGATCGCCTTGACCGAGGCCATCGCGTTGCGCTCGATGCAGGGCACCTGCACCAGGCCGCCGACCGGGTCGCAGGTGAGACCGAGGTTATGCTCCATGCCGATCTCGGCCGCGTTTTCGGCCTGCTCGGGGCTGCCGCCCATGACCTCGGCTAGCGCGCCGGCCGCCATCGAGCAGGCGCTACCGACCTCTCCCTGGCAACCGACCTCTGCACCCGAAATCGACGCGTTCTCCTTGTACAGGATTCCGATCGCGCCCGCGGTGAGCAGGAAACGCACGATGCCGTCGTCGTCCGCGGCGGGATAAAAGTGCTGGTAGTAGTGCATAACCGCCGGGATGATTCCGGCGGCACCGTTGGTGGGCGCGGTGACGACGCGTCCGCCGGCCGCGTTTTCCTCGTTGACCGCGAGCGCCCACAGGTTGACCCAGTCCAGCGTCGTCAACGGGTCCTTGTAAGTCATGTGCGGCTCGCTGTTGAGTTTGCGATACAGGTTGGCGGCGCGCCGTTTGACCTTCATGCCCCCCGGCAGTATGCCCTCGTTGCGGCAGCCGTTCCTGACGCAGGTTTGCATGACCTTCCAGATCTTGAGCAATCCGCTGCGTATTTCTTCCTCGCTGCGCCAGGCTTTTTCGTTTTCCATCATGACATCGCTGATGCGCATGTTGCGATTGGCACAATGGATCAGCAGGTCGACGGCGGAGTGGAACGGGCAGGGTAGCCTGGTGTCGTCGGCGACGATGCGATCGGCGCCCGCCGCTTGTTCGTCGACGATAAAACCGCCTCCGACCGAGTAAAATGTCGCGTTGCGGATTTCTGCACCATGCCTGTCGAAGGCGTGGAAAGTCATGCCGTTCGAATGAAATTTCAGGGTCTCGCGCCGGTGCATGACGAGGTCTTTTTTCTCGTCGAAGGGAACCGGCGATTCGCCGAGCAGGTTCAGCCGGCGGCCGCTGCGGATCGCGTCGAGGCGGGCGTCGACGCGATCGGTATCGACCGTTTCCGGCAGCTCGCCCTCGAACCCCAGCATGACCGCCTTGTCGCTGCCGTGACCCTTGCCGGTGGCACCGAGCGAACCGTAAAGATCGGCTTTTACGCGCGCCACGTTTTGCAGCAGCTCGTTCGTTTTCAGCGCCTGCGCAAACTGATGCGCCGCGCGCATCGGGCCCACGGTATGCGAACTCGAAGGTCCGATACCGATCGAAAACAGGTCAAAGACGCTTATCGCCATGGGCTATCCTATCGCAGCAGTGAATGAGAGTATAACGCCAGAAAGGGCGAATCTGTACACCAACAGGATCGCCGCCAGCGCGCGCTCGTCGGCCGATCAGGCGTCGTCGTCGGCATAGGCAGACAGCGGCGGACAGGAGCAGACCACGTGCGTATCGCCATAGACGTTGTCGATGCGGCCCACCGGCGACCAGTACTTGTAGTCGCGCAGCGAAGCCAGCGGGTAGGCGGCCTGTTCGCGGCTGTAGGCGTGATTCCATTCGTCGGCGCATACCATGTCGACCGTGTGCGGCGCATTTTTCAGCGGGTTGTCGTCGGGATCCATGCGGCCTGCCTCGATTTCGCGAATTTCGGTGCGAATCGCGATCATCGCCTCGCAAAAGCGGTCGAGCTCTTCCTTGGATTCGGACTCGGTGGGTTCGATCATCAGCGTGCCCGCGACCGGAAACGACATGGTCGGCGCGTGGAAGCCATAGTCGATCAGGCGCTTGGCGATGTCGTCGACGCTCGCGAAATCCTTGACGATACGGGTATCGATAATGCATTCGTGCGCGACCAGCCCGTTGGGCCCGGTGTACAGAATGGGGAAATGGTCCTTTAGTCGCCGCGCGATGTAGTTCGCGTTCAAAATCGCGGTCGCAGTCGCCTGCGGCAGCCCGTGACGGCCCAGCAGCGAAATATAGGCCCAGCTGATCGGCAGGATGCCGGCGCTGCCGAAGGGCGCGGCGGAAACCTTGTTGATCCCGCCGTTGTGATTCTGGCTGGTCGACGGCAGGAATTGCTTGAGGTGTTCCCTGACGCCGATCGGACCCACGCCCGGGCCGCCGCCGCCGTGCGGGATGGCGAAGGTCTTGTGCAGGTTCAGGTGCGAGACGTCGCCGCCGAATTTGCCGGGCGCGCAGACGCCGACCATCGCGTTCATGTTGGCGCCGTCGATGTAGACCTGTCCGCCGTGGTCGTGAACGATCTGACACACGTCGCGCACGTTGTCCTCGAATACGCCGTGCGTCGAAGGATAAGTGATCATGATCGCGGCCAGGTTGTCGCGGTGTTTTTCGCACTTGGCCTTTAGATCGTCGACGTCGATATTGCCGTTTTTCGCGCTGCCGACCAACACCACCTTCATGCCCGCCATCTGCGCCGACGCAGGGTTGGTGCCGTGCGCGGAACCCGGCACCAGGCAGATGTCTCGATGCCCCTCACCGCGGCTCTCGTGGTACGACTTTATCGCCAGCAGGCCGGCGTATTCGCCCTGGGCGCCGGAGTTGGGCTGCAGCGAAATCGCGTCGTAGCCGGTGCAGGCGCACAGCATCTGCTCCAGCTCGACGATTAGCTGCTGGTATCCCTGCGCCTGGTCCAGCGGCACGAAAGGATGAATGCGCCCGAAGCCGGGCCAGGTAACCGGGATCAGCTCGGTCGCCGAATTGAGCTTCATGGTGCAGGAACCGAGCGGAATCATGGTGCGATCGAGCGCCAGGTCCTTGTCCGCGAGCTTGCGCATGTAGCGCATCAGATCGGTTTCGGAATGGTGACTGTTGAAAACCGGGTGGGTCAGGTAATCACTGCTGCGAATCAGATTCTTGGGTAGCGCGGTCTCTATTTTTGCATCCAGTTCGTCGATCGAAACATCCCGGCCGTGGTCGTGTGTGAAAACGTCGTATAACCGGGTTACGTCACCCCGGGTAGATACTTCGTCGAGCGAGATGCCCACGGTGCGCGCGTCGACCTGGCGCAGGTTCATTTTCTTGGCACGCGCCGCGGCCATGATGAACTCGGTCGCGTTGCCGGTATTGACGGTGATGGTGTCGAAGTAGCACTCGGTGTTAACTTTGAGGCCGAGTTCGCGCAGGCCCTCGGCCAGCAGCACCGTCAGGCGATGCACGCGCTGCGCGATGCGCCGAATTTCCGCTGGGCCGTGGTAGACGGCGTACATGCTGGCCATGATCGCGAGCAGTGCCTGCGCGGTACAGATGTTGCTGGTCGCCTTTTCGCGGCGGATGTGCTGTTCCCGGGTTTGCAGCGTCAGCCGCAGCGCGGGCTTGCCGCGGCTATCTTTCGAGACGCCGATCAGGCGCCCCGGCAGCGAGCGCTTGAAGGCGTCGCGCGTCGCCATGAAGGCGGCGTGCGGTCCGCCGTAGCCGAGCGGCACGCCGAAGCGCTGCGTGTTGCCAACCACGATATCGGCGTCGAATTCCCCGGGCGGCGTCAGCAGCGTCAGGCTCAGCAGGTCTGCCGCGACCGCGACCAGCCCCTGCTTTTGGTGAATCTTCGCCACCAGTTCGCGGTAATCGTGGACTTCCCCGGTGGAACAGGGGTATTGCAGCAACACGCCGAACAGTTCGGGATTGTCGGTCGCCGCGAACGGATCCCCGATCACGCACTTGATATGCAGATGCCTGGCGCGGTTGGTGACCACTTCGATGGTTTGCGGATGGCAGGTATTCGCAATGTAAAACACGTCGCTCTTGCTCTTGGAAAGGCGATGGCACATGGTCATGGCCTCGGCCGCCGCGGTAGCCTCGTCCAGCATCGACGCGTTGGCGAGCTCCATGCCGGTCAGGTCGCTGACCATGGTCTGAAAGTTCAGCAGCGCCTCCAGGCGGCCCTGCGATATTTCCGCCTGGTAGGGAGTGTAGGACGTGTACCACGCCGGGTTGCGCAGCAGGTTGCGTTCGATCACGCTCGGGGTCTGCGTGCCGTAGTAGCCCATGCCGATGAAGGATTTGTAGAGCTGGTTGCGTACCGAAATCTCGTACAGCCGCAGCAGCACCTGGCGCTCGCTGAGGCTGGCCTTGACCTCGAGCGGCTTGCGCCGGCGAATCGATTCCGGTACCACCTTGTCGAGCAGATCGTCGATGCTTGCCATCCCGAGCTCGTCGAGCATCGCCTTTTCTTCGGCCGCGTCCGGGCCGATATGGCGCCGAATGAAGCCGTGGAAGATATCGAGATCCTGCAGTTTTAGGTCAAGATTTGGCATGGCGATGGTTCCTCAGGTTGAACGCGACCGGTTTCGATTTTTCCGCAAAGGCTCGGCCAATGACGTCCACAT